>JABDLS010000013.1 GCA_013002885.1 Gemmatimonadota bacterium
TGTCGCTCACCTCGAGGGCGTCGGTCAGGTGCCGCTGCTTCGTTCCTCCGGGTCGCATCGGGTAGAACGGCCGCGTCAGGCTGATGTCGCCCGGGGTGCTCGCCACGGTGAAGAAATCCGCCCACTCGCCTTCTCCAAGCTGCGGAAGGAGATCGAGGAAGCAACGGATCCCCGCCCGTTCGGCATACGCCGCGGGGATCCCGATGGGGAAGTCGAATCCCGCGACGACCGTCTCCCCTCCAGCGCGTTCTCGGAGCCGCCTGAGAAGCGTGGTCGCATCGCCGACGGGTTCGGGGCTCTCGACCCGATATCGTCCATCGTCGTCCTGCGTAGCCACACACATCCAGCGCTTCTTGGGATGCGATCCCCAGTCTGCATGGGCGAGAAGTGCGGGCAACGCAATCGACGGGTCTCGCTCCACCCTGCTCGTCGACGTGTCCTCCACCGCCGCTCTTCCGTCCGGCCCGGCCAGGAACGTCTTCCAGTCCTCGGCGTCCTGCGTGAGCTCGAGATTCTTGCGGGGTCCGCGCAGGATCAACATGCGGGGACAGTGCGAGCAGGGCGTGAGGGTGGCAAGGCGAGGAGAGATGCCCTTGGAACAACGAGGTGATGGCCGACCGTGAGGGCCGTCATGGCCCTACGTAGGACAGTCGGGCCGTAGGAGTGGAGATGCTGGCGGCATCGCGGGTAAGGCGTCTCGTGGGGTACGATAGCCCCGTCCGCAATTCCCTTCGGGTTCACGGGTTCAAAGGAGTGACAGTTGAACGACAGTGCCATCGGCGACGTCATCCGGGCCGCGGCCTTCGCCGCAGACAAGCATCGTGACCAGAGACGGAAGGACCATGCGGCGTCTCCTTACATCAACCACCCCTTGGCTGTAGCGAGTGAGCTCACGCGTCACGGCATAGTAGATCCGATCACGATCCAGGCCGCCCTCCTCCACGACACGGTGGAGGACACGGAGACCTCGCCGGAAGAGTTGGTGGAGCAGTTCGGTGAGCGGGTGGCGTCCGTCGTTATGGAGGTCACCGATGACAAGAGCCTGCCAAAGGCCGAACGAAAGCGCCTCCAGATCCTCCATGCGCCCGAGATATCGGACCGTGCCAAACTCGTGAAGCTTGGAGACAAGATCTGTAACGCCCGAGATGTGTCGTCGAATCCGCCGGCGGACTGGAGCCACGATCGACGTCGGGAATACCTCGAATGGACCCGGGAGGTGGTTGATGGATGTCGGGGAGTATACGCCGAGTTGGAGGCGTCCTTCGATGAGCTCACGCTCGGGGCGCTAGCTGATCTGGAGTGAGGTGGACGCGAGCGATCCTTGATCCCTCGACCCTTTACCGGAAGCTGGCCACGGCATCCGCATCCCGACCGGACTGGGTACCGAAGAGCGCCGAAGCGAAGCGCTCACCCCTGCCGAGATCCCCCATCGAGAGCATGTGCTCGAGGAGCAGCGTCGAGAGCGCGAGGGTTCGGTGAATCGAGGTGACGGCTACTCGCGCAGCGGGAAGAGGACCTCGCTGATCTCGATGGCCGGCGGTTCGGTGACCTGATAGGCCGCGGCGATCGACTTTGCGAGATCCGTTTCCCGAAACGCCGCGAGCGATTCCTCGGAGTCCCACACGTAGACTCCTGCGAACTCACCCGGTCCGTCGCGGCGCACGTAGTACTTCTGGACCAGACCGGGAATCGCTCGAAACTGGGGCGCGCGATCACGCGCGATGTCGAGGAGATCGTCTTCGGACAGTGCCGACCGGAGCTTCACGATTTGCAGGATCATTCTGCGATCTCCTTTCCTGGGATCTGAGCGAAGACCAATAGGGCGGGCTCGTCGGACACGACACGTGTCGAGTGGCCGCGTCCCTCCGTGTCTTCGAGGAGGACCACCGAGCCGGGCGCCATGCGCCGAACTTCACCGTCACTGACCGCGACCTCCAGAACCCCGCGAAGGAGGCACATGAACTGCCGAGCGGGTGTGGGATGCCAATCGCCGAACCAGCCCGGCTGGGCGCGGAGGAAGCCGTGGCGTGCCTCCACGATCTCGGAGACTTCCAAGGGTGGAGCCGGTGGGGCGAAGTCGATTGCCGCAGTGGCGATTCGATCGACCTGGATGACCTCCCGATCACCGACGCGTCCCTGCGTGAAACACAGATCGGACAGCGATCGGTCGGGGTGGCGACCCGACATTCAGAGCGGCCCACAGACCGCCGCGGGCAACTTGCGAACGAGGCTCTATCGGACGGATGTTGTCAGCGGTCTGACCCTCACCGGAGGACATCCAAATGTCCGACGCGATCGAACGTCTGAACACCGCACTCGGAGGTCGCTACGAGGTTGAGCGTGAGATTGGCGAGGGCGGCATGGCCACCGTCTTCCTTGCAAAGGACTTGAAGCACAACCGAAATGTGGCCTTGAAGGTTCTGAAGCCTGAGTTAGCAGCGGTCGTGGGGGCGGAGCGGTTCCTCGCAGAGATCAAGACCACCGCCAACCTCCAGCATCCCCACATTCTTCCGCTCTTCGATTCTGGGGAGGCGGACTCCTTCCTGTTCTACGTGATGCCCTATGTAGAGGGAGAGACGCTGCGGGCGCGAATAAGCCGAGACAAGCAGTTGCCGGTGGACGAAGCGGTTCGGATTGCCACGGATGTGGCCGGGGCGCTCCAATACGCTCACGCTCAGGGCGTGGTGCATCGTGATATCAAGCCGGCCAACATTTTGTTGCACGCTGGAAAGCCAGTGATCTCCGACTTCGGGATTGCACTGGCGGTTGGGACCGCCGGGCAGGGGCGGTTGACCGAAACAGGCCTGAGCCTCGGCACCCCGCACTACATGAGCCCCGAGCAGGCGACCGGAGATCAGACGGTCGGCGCGTCCACAGATGTCTATGCGATTGGGGCGGTTCTCTACGAGATGCTCGTGGGCGAGCCTCCATACACTGGGAGCACGGCTCAAGCGATCCTCGGCAAGATCATCTCGGGTTCGGTGGCGTCTGCCGCCGAGGAACGAGCGTCCGTTCCCCCCAACGTCGACGCAGCGATCAGGAGAGCCCTGGAGAAGGTTCCAGCGGATCGCTTTTCGAGTGCTCAGGACCTAGCCGACGCGCTGGCCGATCCCGGGTTTCGACTCTCTAGGGCGACCCACCCCGATCCAGCGTCAGATGCCGGCGCATGGAAGCGCATCGCCGTCGGGTCTGCCGTCATTGCGGCGGCCACATCCTTCGCGCTTGGGTGGACCGTCCTGCGCCCCGAGCCACCCGTCCCCATAGAACGGTTCAGGGCGTATTCAACCCAGGACGGGTCGAGAGGTGGTGCGGCCCTGAGCTCCGACGGAAGTGTGATGGTGCATCAGGCGCCTGATAGCGCAGGCCAATGGCGACTCTGGCTGCGCAGATGGTCGGACGTAGAGTCGATCCCAATCCAGGGCGGGGAGCGGGGGTACGGCCCGGCCGTTTCCCCGGATGGAACGGAGGTCGCGTTCTTCGACGGCAGTCTTCAGGGCGCCGATGTCAGGGTCGTGCCGGTAGATGGCGGCATCCCGCGGACGCTGAGTCAGGACGGACGGTGCTGCATGCGTTGGGGGCCCGACGGGTACGTCTACTACCAGGCGCAGGGCGGAAACATCCACCGCGTGGCAATCGGTGGCGGGACGCCCGAGGTGGTCGCCCTGCGCGGCGAGGGAGAGCCAGGATTCCTCGCTGATTTCCAAACCGTGCCGGGCAGCGATTGGGGCGTGTACTTCGCGTGGGGGCCACACCGGGTGATCGCGCGTCACTTGCCGAGCGGGGAGGAGAAAGAACTCGCCACTGGGACGAATCCATTTGTTACCGAATCCGGTCACCTCGTGTATTCGACACCGGACGGACGATTACACGGCGCGCCCCTAAACGTGAAGTCGATGGAATTGACCGGGCCAGCGATCTCGCTCGTGGACGGTGTCTCGACGATCCAGAACGGCTACGCTTCACACTTCGTCTCCTACGGCGGGCGCCTGGTCTATTGGACTGGCGACGGTGGGCTTCAAGGCGGCCGAGGACTTGTTTGGGTAGACCGGTTTGGTCGACAGGAAGCCCTGGAAATGGAGCCCCAAGTCTATTGGCATCCACGCCTTTCGCCGACAGGGGATCGCCTTGCCGTGGCGTTCCGCGTCGATGACGGGACCGACATTTGGGCGTTTGACCTGGCCCGGGGGACCGGAGCCAGGGTCACGTACGGCGGTAACAACCGATTTTTTCCGGTGTGGTCACCCAGTGGAGGCCAACTTGCGTACTCGGACGGCACCACCAGCCCCAACGCGATCCTCTTGGGAGCGGCCGACGGAAGCGGGTCTGACACTCTGCTTGCGATCGATGGACTGCAATACCCCACGTCGTGGTCGGCCGACGGACGATTGCTCGCCTTCTCCGAGACGAATCCTGAGACGGGTCGGGACCTGTGGGTCTTGCCTCTCGGGGGTGAGCCGGAACCATTCCTGGTCACACCGTTCATGGAGCAGGCCCCCGTGTTCTCTCCAGATGGTCGCTGGATTGCGTTCGTCTCGGATAAGTCAGGCCAGGACGAGGTTTATGTTCGCCCCTATCCCGGCCCTGGGCCGGAGGTCGTCGTCTCCACCCATGGGGGAGGCGAACCGCTTTGGGCCCGGGACGGCTCGGAGCTCTTCTACAGAGGCCCGAACGACATGATGACGGTAGACGCCCGGAATCCTAATGCTCTTGGCACGCCTCAACCGCTGTGGACGGACATCTATTGGTGGGCTCAGAGTCCCAGCCGAGTAGCCAACTACGATGTCACCGCCGACGGGCAACGCTTCATCATGGTGGGTGACTTGGTGCGAGAGAACTCGCTCATTGTGGTGCCCAATTTCGGTGAAGCACTCAAGCGTAGTGTGCCCAAGTGAGGCGAGTCAGTACACGGCTGTATGGCTGACAAAGACGACTCTCCCGGTCCGTCCCGGCGCACGTAGTACTTCTGGACCAGACCGGGAATCGCTCGAAAC
>JABDLS010000016.1 GCA_013002885.1 Gemmatimonadota bacterium
CCTCCGGAATCAAGAGCCTGGCCATCGTCGCCCCGTTCTCGTTCTCGGTTACGATTTCGATGTCACCCTGCCCGGGTGACACGACGCCGGTGTTGCAGCGTTCGCTGTCGATGCAGTCTGCCACATCAGGGCCGAAGACGTCGCCCAGGACGCCGTATCCCATCCAGAACTTGATCGGGAAGGTCCGGCGCGGGTTGGTCCCGTCCTCTCCGTCCAGCGTCAGTACCACCTCGCCCGCCGATTCACCCAGGATGAGCACGTTGACCGTATAGATGTCGTCGGCCCTCGCCGATCGATCCCTCCAGTTGACTTGGTAGTGGTTGCCGTTGAGGTCCGTATCGAGGACGACACACTCGCCGGGTGCTTCGGGTGGGCCGGCACACACCTGCACCGTCGGGAAGATACCCAGCGCCAGAGGACCGTCCGACTGGCCGGCCTGGATCGGCTCCAGGAAGGCGAAGTCGTCGGCCTCGGAGATGACCTCGATGCCGAACTGCGGCGACGGGTCTGCCGTGGGAGAGGTCGGGGCACCGGCGTCCGTACACGCGGAGGCCAGCGCGGAGATGGCGAGTATTCGCAATACCCGCAGGTCCAGAAGGGTCCTCATTTGATCACCTCGGTGGGGGGTATGCGCGTCGAAGCGAGTCTCAGGCTTCCGACGCAGGCACTACCGAAGAGTATACGATCCGACCCGCGCGTCGGCAATTGAATTACGGCACCCGTTACGACCCCGTGATGCGGCCAAATGCCGGGTCCCGCCGGAGGTCCCTCCACCACCAATGGCCGTGCTCGGTGAAGCCGGCGCGACGATCTGGATTGAAGGTCAGGTACTCCTGAAGGAGATCGACTGCTCCCTCGTTGTCTCCCAGGAGGGTGTAGGCGAAGGCCTGAGTAACCAGGAGATCTCTTCCGGCGTCTACCGAGGCGTCACCTCGGGAGGTCCCGAGCAGTGTGCGAGCGCTATCGGCCAGGGCCTGGGCGAGGGCTGGATCATCCTCCATCCCGGCTCTGCGACCGATGGTGGCCGCGACCAGGACCCTGGTATGCAGCGTGGAGAGGTCGGCCTCGTGCTCGGGCGTGCGCTCCATGACACGCTCACGAAGCGTCCAGGCAGAGTCGGGATCCGGGTCGGCGGCTCCGGAGGTCATGTTCCAGAGCCCACATTCGTAGAAACGAGGATTCTCGACAAAGCGGTCGCGCCCCTCCTCACACCACTGCCGCGCCTGCGTCCAGTTCTCCAGGTCGTACGAGGTGCTCCATAGCCGCCAGAGGATATCTGGCGCAGCCTCGAGAAAGGCGTCGGCCTCGTACGCGTTGCGCGCGGCTACGTTCGCTTCGACGATGTCGTCGACCTGATAGTAGAGGTGCCCCAGCACGTTCCAGGCGTTGGCTTGTAGCGGCTCGACACGCGTCGCCGCCCGCAGGTCTTCTTCCGCGTCGGCCAGGAGTTGCTCGGCGGCCTCGGCATCCGGCGCCATCGCGTAGAGATACCGCAGGTAGGTGACGATGCCCCGGATCTCGAGGGCTTCGGGATTTCGAGGGTCGATGGTCAATGCCTCGTCGGCGAGGCGATGCGCATCGGTCATCATCTCTTCCACGGATAGCAGATCGTCTTCCAGGCGTGAGCGCTCGTATACGAGACGAGCCCGGAGGACGATGGGCTCGGCCCATTCTTCAGCAGCCTCGGACGCTTGGCGGAGAAGGTCATCGGCGCGGTTCCATTCGGCGTTCGCGCCGTCCCAGTCGTCTTCTGCTTCGAGCAGGGCATCACCGTCCTTCCACGCTCTCTCCGCACGCTGCACCAACACCCAGGCCGCGTCACTCGCGGTCACGGCGCGGCGCGAGCGCAGCCGAACCTCTTCGCCCAGCCAGGTGCGGAGCAGTCGGGAGACCTCCTCGGCCAGTCCGGCGCGCAGCTCCGCTGCCGCCTCGGCTGGACGCTCGAAGCTGCCCCGCTCGATGGTGGCTCCACTCTCGGAGTCCACCAGTGCGACGTTGACGCGAAGGTCCGCTCCTCGATTCTCGACGAACCCTTCCACATAGGTACCCGCGTCGAGCAGACGGGCGATGCTGTCGGCCGAGAGCTCGGACTGCCGATACTGGGCGGTTCCGTTCCTGGAGATGACGTCCAGGCCATCGACCGTCTCCAACTCGTCGATGAGGTCTTCGGTCAGGCCATCGGCCAGATAGCTGAAACCCCCATCGCGGCTCTCGTCTTCGAAGTAGAGGACCGCAATCCGGCGGGCATCCAAGCCCGTAGCTGCATCGAGGACACCGGCGACCGCCACCCCCTCGCGATAGTCCTGGATCGTCAAGACGGTTGCCGCAACGGTTCCCAGGGCTACCACAGCCAGCATCGCAACCTCTGACCGAACGACGTCCTGGGCGCCCTTCTCCCCGTGGAACCATCCCACCACGGCCGAGGCCACGAAGCCCCCGACGAACCAGACGAAAAGGATCAGGTAGACCCATTCGGGCAGGATACCCCGTTCCACGAGTGAGGCCACCACTTCGAGTCCGATCCACGCGACCGCGGCGTATGAGGCCACGATCTGGAAGATCCGGCGGTCGCGAAGCGCGGAGAACAGGTGGAGGGGGGAGCTCAAAGACGGCCTTCCGGTGGCGATTCGGGGAAGAGGATTATTGGACGAGTAGCGATACAGGGCAAGGTCGAACGTGCCCGGCACGACGGTTCCAGGGGAGTGGCCGAGACCCCGAAAATCCCCGGGTTCTTGGGGTTTACGGCCTCTGGACCCCCGGTTACCTTTCAAAGCTCGATCGTAAAACAGCCGTCTCCTCAACCGTGGCGGCTCTTTTCCGCGTCCGAGTGATCGACGGGAAAGGCGTTCGAAAGTCCCGACGCAGGCGGTTTCGGGGATGACAAGGTGGGGTACCGAAGCGGTCAAACGGGGCAGACTGTAAATCTGCTGGCATAGCCTTCGGAGGTTCGAATCCTCCCCCCACCATGCACGAAAAGATAGCGACAAGGCGGGAGTAGCTCAGTTGGCTAGAGCATCAGCCTTCCAAGCTGAGGGTCGCGGGTTCGAGTCCCGTCTCCCGCTCTGATGGCAGGACGGATCGGCGCATGCCGCGATCGTCGCTCTGATAGCTCAGGGGTAGAGCGCGTCCTTGGTAAGGACGAGGTCGCGGGTTCAAATCCCGCTCAGAGCTTGCAGCACCGTACTTGTAGCACCGTAGTCGAGACGCCACGGGACGAAGGGTCCCGTCTTCACGAAAGTCTGGATCCGAGAGGACAGCGATGGGCAAGGAGAAGTTCGAGCGGACGAAGCCGCATGTGAACGTGGGAACGATCGGACACGTCGATCATGGTAAGACGACGTTGACGGCGGCGATCACGTTGACGCAGGCGAAGAA
>JABDLS010000035.1 GCA_013002885.1 Gemmatimonadota bacterium
GGGGTGACGTACTCGTGGCTGAAGCGGATGTCCGTGCGGAAGAAGCCTGCGTCCCCCGGCCGGACCCAAGTGACCCCCATCTCGCCCTTCGATGCGTCGGTGACGAGGTGGCGGGCGAAGATCTTCTCGGACAGCGTCATTGGCCGTCGCGCGGGCGGCGCTTCCAGCGTCGCCGCCATGGAGGCGTCGTCGTTGGCGCTCTGGCCCCCGTCGCTCCCGCTCCGGTCCTGGAGCCGCGCCGAAATGCCGCCCTGCGCCGCGGTCCGGGGAATCGTCACCTTGCCCTGCAGCCGGGCCACGTTGAACTCGAAGAGGCCGCCGTACTCGATGATCTGGCGGGTGATTTCGTCCTTGCCGTGGGTGAACTCCGAGAGGGAGATCTCTTCGCCAGCTTTGATGCGCGCGATGATGTCGAAGTCGTCGGTGGCCAGGACGCCCAGGTTCTGGCAATTCTCGTTGTAGATCCGCTCGATGCTCTCGGCGACGACGACGCGGATTCCGGCGTGGAGCTCGGCGTAGGGGCTGGCCTCCCGGGAACTGCCCTTGCCGCGGCGCTTCCCTGCCACGGAGCAGACGAAGTCGCCGTTGCGGACGGCGTTCCGCTCCACCGGGTACTCCGTCTCCCCTGTGGTCTGATTGGTGGTTCGGAGGCCGAGATAGGGGAAGTCCCCGAGTGTCTCGTCGTAGAAGAAGCAGATGTAAGCAGGGGTGATCTCGTCGGTGGAGATCTGGTCGCGCAGGTTCTCCCTCAGCTCGTCGGTGAGCTCCAGCTCGCGCCCCTCGTAGAGTTGGGCCTTCACCGATTCGGCGTCGTCGACGAGGTAGAGGATGCGACCCTGGAACTTCAGGGTGTCGGGTCGCTTCTCGATGCTTCGGTCGAGGAGATCCTTGATCATTCGCGTCCTGTCCGGGTTCCCCGCCGGAGCCGTACCTAGGGTGCGGCCCACGGCGGGAAGGGCATACGTCGGGGGGACCTCAAAGGTGGTTGGACGGGGGCTTCCTGCAAGAGCCGAGGTCCTTGTCGGCACTCCCTGTCGCGTCAGGCGATGGCGTGGCACGTTGCGACGGACCCCTGACACCGGAGTCGGCCGAGCCATGTTCCTCCGCACGCAAACTGTGCCGGTAGCCATCCTGGCGCTCCTCGCGGGCTGGACCCAAGACGCCCGGAGCCAGCAATACTCGCTCGCAGACTGGATGACGGTCTCTTCAGTCGGCGACTATGTGTGGTCCCCGGACGGGACCGCGGTCTACTACACGAGCAACGCTGGGCCTTCGGGCACCGCGTCGATCTACCGGGTGGCCGCTGCCGGCGGCGAGTCGACCCTCCTGACTCGGGGCCAGCAGGGCCGGCGACCCGAACCGGTACAGCAGCTCCGAATATCTCCCGACGGTGGCACGCTGTTCTTCACCCGGGCGCCCTATTTCCAGGCATACACGAACGTCTACCGGATGCCGGTGTCCGGCGGTGAGGCCGAAGCCCTGACGTTTCACGACGCTCTCATCCAGACCGATCCCCAGCCGGCTCCGGACGGAAGGACCCTGGCTTTCTGGGCCCGGACGGGCGCCGGCACGAAGATCCACCTGATGAACCTCGACAGTCCGTCCTGGAGCCGGCTGCTCCTGGACGATGGGGCCGAGGATCGTAACCCCCGGTGGTCCTCCGACGGTAAGCTGCTCTTCACGCGTGCCGGTGGGCTGTGGGTCCTGGAGAGTGCGTCGGGAGACCCCCGCCGGTTGGTCGACGACGACTTCGCTGGTGGAGTCGGGGGAGGAGTCTGGTCTCCCGACGGGTCGCGGGTTGCGGTTACGCACGGCGCCAGTGGCTTCGGGCAGATCGGTGTGGTCGACGTCGCGAGCGGGCGGATCACGCCCATCACCTACGAGGCTCGTGAACACGGGTCGCCGAGCTGGTCTCCTGACGGGGCATGGCTGGCTTACACCCGGAGCGACGAAGGCGGTATGAGCAACGACGTGATACTCGCCCGGGCGGACGGCAGTGGGGAGTCGCTTGTCCTCACCTCTGGAAAGGGTATGCGTTCGTCGCCTTCCTTTTCGCCAGACGGCTCACGCGTCGCTTTCCTGGAAAGCACATCGGTACGTACGAGCGACCTATGGACGATTGCGCCGGACGGGTCGAATCGTCTCCAGGTTACCCGGTCCATGGGACGCATCGATCCCGCCGACCTTCGCGAGGCCCAGGAGATCGCCTACCCGGCCTCCGACAACATCTCGATCCCGGGCATGCTCTGGTTGCCACCGGACTTCGATCCCTCGGAGGCCTACCCGGTGCTGGTGCGTCTCCACGGGCATCCCGGGCAGTGGAACCACTCCTTTCGGCTCCTCACGCAGTACTTCGTGAGCCAGGGCTTCGTTGCCGTGGCACCCAACCCGCGGGGGAGCCGCGGCTTCGGCGACGGCTTCCACGACCTGCACATCGCAGACTACGGAGGCGTGGAGTTCGACGATGTGATGCGGGTGCTCCCCTTCCTCGAGTCCCTCGGGTATGTGGACATGACGCGAAAGGCCACCTGGGGTGGAAGCGGAGGCGGATACATGAGCTTCGTCATCGCGACCGAGGCTCCAGACGCTTTCGAGGCCCAGGTCATTCGGGCTCCTGTGAGTGACTGGGAGCTCCTGGCTATCGATCGTTTCGGCGCCGAGGGGCGGGCCTGGACGGCCAACCGCACGCCTCGGCGCGAGCGCTCGGAGTTCGGGGGTTCGGCGGACGAGATTCCGGAGGAATACTACCGCCGCTCACCCATCCACTTCGTGGAGAACGTCACGGTGCCCCAATTGCTCATACAGGGACTCCGTGATGGCTCGGTGCCTCCGCGTCAGTCCCAAGTATGGGCGGAACGCATGGAGGAAGTGGGTAAGAGCGACCTGCTCACGTACGTGGAGCTACCCGACGAAGACCACGGGCTCCGACGCTACAAGTCGACACGCCGAACCCGCATGGAGCTCATGACGGAGTTCTTCGCCGAGCACCTCGAACTACCCGGTCTCGTCGTGCGCTAGAAGGCGGCACCCGGTTTCCCCGGGCCCACGAGCCGCTAGCTGAAGTCCACGCCGAAGAAGATCACCGCGACGATAATCGTCGCAATCGCCGCCGGGGCCACGAAGCGGATGAAGAAGCGCCACGCGCCGTAGTTGAACCACCCCGGGGTCGCGTCGTCCACCAGCTCGGACTCCGTCGCATCGCGGGTCATGAACCAGCCCGCTGCGATGGTGATGGCCAGACCTCCCGTCGGCAGCATCCAGTTGGACACGAAGTGGTCGGCCATGCCGAACCAGCTCGTCTTGCCGGCGAAGAACAGATCGCCGATGGGGCCGGGCAGGCTGAGATTGGTCGCGAAGCTCGCCCCACCGAAGGAAAGGGCGGCGAGAATCGTGAAGACGAAGACCGACCCGCCGCACATGAGCGTCGCCTTCTGACGGGTCACCCCGTACTCGTCGATTACGAACGAGGCCACGACCTCGAGGAGCGACATCGTCGAGGTCAGGGCCGCCAGGGCCACCAGGACGTAGAAGAGCGGGGCGAGCAGCGATCCACCAGGAACGATACCCTCGGCGAAGAAGAGCTGAGGGAGGGAGATGAAGAGCATGCCCACCGTGCCTGTCTCGCTGACCTGATCCTGCATTCCCGCGGTGAAGATGACGGTGAACATGATGACCGTCGCCACGAGGGCGATGACCGTGTCGAGGACGACGATGAGGGCCGACGCTTTCACGATGGATTGGTCGCGAGCGATGTACGACCCGTACGTGATCATCGCTCCCATCCCGAGGGACAGCGTGAAGAACGAGTGTCCCAGCGCCTCGAGCACGCTCGCTCCGGTCAACTCCCCGAAACTCGGCCGGAAGATGAAGCCAAGGGCCTGACCCGACCCCTCCATGGCGAACGATGTGAAGAAGAGGAGAAGCAGGATGCCGAAGAGAATCGGAAGGAAGAGCTTGGCGATCCTCTCGATGCCCCGTTGGACACCGAAGTAGACGACTGAGACGGTGGCGATGCTGAAGCCGAGTGAGAGCGCCAGCTGCAGGCCGCCATTCGCCGACTGATCGGCGAACACCTGCCCCAGCGAGGTTCCGGCGGGAAAGCCCCCTGCCATCCATCCGGCGGTGCGGCCGAAGAAGTACAGGGACCAGCCGGCGATGACCGTGTAGTAGCTCAGCAGGGTGAAGCCGCAGAGAACACCCCAGAAGCCCACGAACTTCCAGCCCGGACCGACGGCCTCTTTCAAGGCGCCGACGACGCTCTTCTGTGTGCTTCGGCCGATGAGCAGCTCGGCCATCATGATGGGGAGCCCCACCGCGGCGATGCAGACGAGGTAGACCAGAACGAACGCGCCGCCGTTGTTCTCCCAGGTGATGAACGGGAATTTCCAGAGATTGCCGAGACCGATGGCGCTTCCCGTGGCGGCGAGCACGAACCCCATGCTCGACGTCCATGTGCCCCGCACTTCAGTACTCGCCGGCTGCTCCGCCATGGTCGCTCCGGAAGATGGTTGGTGCCCTCGTCCGCGGGACGTTACGTGCGCGCCTCGCTTCAATTTCGCCCGAACATACCGGGGCCGCTGAACCTCCGACAAGCAGCGGTTTACTCTAGACCGCTTCTCTGGTCCGCCACTCCAAGGACGAGGGTCCCTCCATGCAATGGTCCATCGCGAAGGCTTTTCCCGGCACCGTCCTCTGCCTGGCCGTCGTGCTTTCCGCCTGCGCGGGAGACGGATCGGACCCCGCTGAGGACACCCTTCAGGCGGCCTTGCTCACATCGGGCCCGGTGAGTGACGCGGGCTGGTACGCGGGCGCGTATGAGGGGCTCCTGCTCATCGAGGACTCTCTTGGTGCTCAGGTCAGCCATCAGCAGACCGCGACTCCGGCCGAGTTCGATGAGGCCTTCCTGGCGTACGGGTCGTCGGGCTACGACCTCATCTTCGCTCATGGATTCGAGTATCAGGATGCGGCCATACGGGCCGGCAGCCGGTTCCCCGACGCGACCATCGTGGTTTCCGGTGGCGGTCGCGTGGCGGACAACGTCGTGCCCCTCATCTTTCGACTCGAAGAAGGGAGCTACCTCGCAGGAATGGCGGCCGGGACGCTGACACAGGCCGGCATCGTAGGCATGGTCGGAGGCGTGGCCATACCACCGGCACGAGGCACCTTCGTGGCATTCGAGGCCGGCGTGCGAGCGGTGAACCCGGACATCGAGGTCCTGGAGACGTTCACCGGCGACTGGAACGACGTGTCGGCGGCGAAGGAAGCGGCCGTCGCCCAGCTCAGCCGGGGCGCCGACGTCATCATCCACAATCTCGATGCGGCCTCCTTCGGCGTCTTCCAAGCGGTGCGTGAGGCGGTGGCCGATGGCCGGCGAGTCCGGGCCATCGGAATGAACAGCGACCAGAACGACGTGGCACCCGACGTCATCATCGGGAGCGCGGTCATCTACATTCCTCAGGCATTCCTCGAGACCGCCCGTCGCTGGGAAGCAGGGAACGTGGGAGGAGAGCCCATCTACGCCAGCATCAGGGAAGGCGTCATCGACTTCGTCTTCAATCCCGAGCTCCTGGGCGAGCTTCCGGAAGGGCTCGTCCAAGAGATCGCTGACGCCCGTGACCAGATCAGATCGGGCGAGCTGGAGGTGCCGCGTGTCCGTTTCGTGGAGGGTGACGACGACCCGCCTTCGGGGGGCTCGGAGTAGGCATCCGCGAGGTCGAGCCATGACTTCCCGAGTCCCTCCCTTCCGGACGGCTGTGCGGTGACATCCGCGCTCGTTCGACTCGAAGGGATCGAGCGACGGTTCGGTGCGGTGATGGCCCTGTCAGGCGCCGACCTGGCACTGAGGCCCGGGGAGGTTCACGGCGTCCTCGGGGCCAACGGAGCGGGCAAGTCCACTCTGTTCAACGTCCTCGGGGGGCTCCTGCGACCCGACGCTGGACGGATCGAGGTGGGGGGAAAGGCGGTGATCCTGGCGTCTCCCCGAGATGCCTGGAGCCACGGTATCGGGCTGGTGCATCAGCACTTCACCCTCGTGCCTCGGCTGACCGTCCTGGAGAATCTGGCTCTGGGTACACGAGGGCCAGGCGGTCGACCCGGCGCGGTGCGGGACGCCGCCCTGGAGGTCATCGGACGGACGGGCCTTTCCGTTCCTTTGGACGAGGCAGTGGAGGAGCTGGGCGTCGGTGATCGGCAACGGGTCGAGATCCTGAAGGCTCTCCTCCGCGATCCACGGATACTCGTCCTCGACGAGCCCACCGCCGTGCTCACGCCGGCGGAGGCGGCGGGCCTGTTCGACCTCCTGCGCGATCTGGCGGGAGACGGTCGGGCGGTCGCTCTGGTGGCCCACAAGGTCGACGAGGTGCTGGAGGTGTCAGACAGACTGACCGTCCTGCGGGACGGGACCAGCGTTCTGACCTGCTCGCGTGAAGAGACCTCGGAGGCCGAAATCGTCAGGGCCATGGTGGGCGACGACGACGTGGATGCCGCGGCGCTGGGGCTCGGCGATCGTGCCGGGCCGAGGGGCGTCGTCGGCCAGCATGAGTCCCGGATCGTCGCCGAGCTCGTCGGAGTCCGGGTCGCCGGGCGTGGCGGGTCCGGGCTCGACGGCGTCGACATCTCGGTGAGGGCTGGCGAGATCGTGGGCGTGGCCGGGGTGGACGGAAATGGGCAACGGGAGTTGGCGGCGGTGCTGGCCGGGCGCCTGGCCCCGGAAAGTGGAACCGCCAGACTGCCCGAGGCAGTCGGCTTCATCTCCCAGGACCGTAGCAGGGAAGGACTCGTCGCGGACTTCGATCTGACGGAGAACGTGGCCCTCGCCTTCCAGCGGAAGGCCGGGTTCCGGAGCGGGTCTTGGCTCCGGTGGGAAGCTCTGGAAGGGGCGGCAGAGGAGATCCGCCGCCGCCATGACGTCCAGGCCCCGTCGGTGCGGACGCTGGCAAGCAGCCTTTCCGGGGGGAACCAGCAGCGCGTCATCGTCGGACGGGAGCTGGAGATGGCCGGAGACCTCCTCGTCGCCGAGAACCCGACGCGGGGGCTCGACATCGCCGCCGCGGCCTTCGTCCACGAAGAGCTCCAGCGCCTCGCTTCCGACGGGGTCGCGGTGGTGCTCATCAGCACAGACCTCGACGAAGTCCTGACGCTTTCGCACCGGATCATGGCCATTGCCCGGGGTGGTCTCAGGGAGGTCGAGGAAGCCCACAGAACGCGCCAAGGTGTCGGCTCTCTCATGCTCGGAACGGACGACAGGAATGGCTGAGGCGCCTGCCCAGGCGGTGGGGCGGATGCGGCTCGTGGAGTCCCTGGTTCTCGGCGCCGCGGCGCTTGCACTTACGGCCGGTGTCGGAGCGGTCCTCCTCCTGCTGGGGGGTTACGACCCCATGGCCGCCGCTGCTGCCATGGTGCGGGGAGCCTTTGGTAGCTGGACGGCGTTCACCTCCATCACCCTGGTCCGGTCCGTCCCGCTCATTCTCACGGGCTTGGCCGTGGCCTTCGCCTTTCGAGCGGGCGTCTGGAACATCGGAGCCGAGGGCCAGCTCTACGCCGGAGCTCTGGCAGCGGTCTGGGTTGGATTGCAGGCGGCGACGCTACCTCCCCTCCTACTGCTTCCCCTGGTTCTGTCGGCCTCGCTGGTGGCTGGCGGACTCTGGGCTCTGGTCCCGACGCTCATGCGTCTGCGGCTGGGGGTGGGAGAGGTCATCACCACCATACTCATGAACTTCGTGGGGATCTATCTGGCGGCCTACATGGTGCACGGTCCGCTTCAGGAACGGCGGGGGGTGTTCCCGCAGACCGACGCACTTCCCGAAGCCGGACGCCTTCCGGCGTTGCTTCCCGGGACGGCCCTCCATTGGGGCTTCGCGCTGAGCCTTCTCCTCGCTGGGGCCTTGGCCGTGGCCCTCCGCTACAGCCGATTCGGCTTTCAGTTGCGGGCCGTGGGAGCTTCGCCGGAGGCGGCGTCCGTGGCTGGCCGGATCGACGTCGGTCGGATCCTCTTCGTGGCCTTCCTGGGGTCGGGCGCCATCGCGGGCATGGCGGGGGGCGTTCAGGTCAGTGGCGTGACCTTCGCCCTGTATGAAGACCTGTCGCCGGGGTGGGGCTATACCGCCATCGCCGTGGCCCTCCTTGCCGGCTTGAATCCAGCGGGGGTGGTGGTCACGGGAGTCCTCTTCGGGGCTCTCCAGGCCGGGGCCGGCGCCATGCAGAGAGACGCCGGGATTCCGGCGTCCTGGGTGGGGGTCGTCGAGGCCCTGGTCATTCTGGCCGTTCTCTGTCTCGATCGCGTGCGCCGCCGGGTCGGGAAGGAGGCCTCGTGAACCAGGCTGAACTGGTGCTCTTCCTCGAGGCTTCGGTGCGACTCGGGGTGCCTCTGGCCCTGGCCGCACTCGGCGAGACCATCTCCGAGCGATGCGGCGTCATCAACATCGGCCTCGAAGGCTCGATCATCGCAGGCGCTCTGGGCGGCGCGTTGGGCGCCCTTGCCTTCGAAAACGCCGTGCTCGGCGTCGGGGTCGGAGCGGTCGCGGGCCTCCTATGCGCTCTGGTCTTCGCCGTGGTGGCTGTCGGTCTGGGGGCCGACCAGATCATCACGGGCACGGCGGTCACACTAGGGGGTCTGGGGATGACGGGCGCGATCTACCGGGCTCGCTTCGGGGCGACAGGCACCGAACTGTCCCTGCCGACCCTTGCCGGCGTGCGAATCCCCGGCCTCGCGGAGATTCCCCTGGTGGGCACGGCCCTCTTCGATCAGGCGGCGACGGCGTACCTGGCCTATCTGCTGGCTCCCGCCCTCTGGTTCTTCCTGTTCCGCACACCGTACGGCCTCGAGCTTCGGGCGGTGGGTGAGTCCCCCGATGCGGCGGAGGCGGCCGGCGTCCGCGTGGTCCGAGTACGCTTCCTCGCCACGCTCTTCGGTGGACTCCTCGCCGGCGTCGCCGGAGCGCATCTGGCCCTCGCGCACACGGGGACCTTTGCCGAGAACATGAGCGCCGGCCGAGGCTTCATAGCGATCGCCGTCGTCGTCCTTGGGCGGTGGAACCCCGCTCTGGTCCTGGCCGCAGCCCTCTTCTTCGGTGCCGCATCCGCCTTCCAGTTCTTCCTTCAGGCCCTGGGCTTCGAGGTGGCGTACCAGATCTTCCTGGCGTTGCCGTACCTCCTGACCCTCGCCGCCCTCGCCGGATGGGTAGGCCGGGCCCGGGCGCCGGCAGCACTTGCCTTGCCTTGGGAGTCGAAGAGGTGAGGTCGGCGGCGAGGATGAGGTCACTGGCGTCGAGCGGGACGGCTCGCCTCGAAGGGGCTCGGTAGGCAACCAGAGGAGTATCAGCAGGTCATGAACACATTCCGCACCCACACCGTCTACGCCGCCGCCCTCGTGGTGACACTGTGTCTACCCTCGTTCGTGTCCGCTCAGCTCCTCGAGGAGACGGGCGCCGTCGCTACGGGCCTTCTCCTCCGTCAGCTCGACGGGGTCAAGCGCGTACTCATGATCGCGGCACACCCCGACGATGAAGACACGAGCTTCCTCACTGCCCTGTCACGAGGTTGGGGCGCCGAGACGGCATACCTGGCACTGACCCGGGGAGATGGTGGGCAGAACCTCATCGGACCCGAGTTGTGGGAAGGCCTCGGGATCGTGCGAACGGGCGAGCTCGTTTCTGCCCGACGACTGGACGGAGGCAAGCAGTTCTTCACACGGGCCTTCGACTACGGCTACTCGAAGAGCGCCGACGAGGCTCTCACTCTCTGGCCTCGAGATGAGATCCTCGCCGACGTGGTGTGGGTGGTGCGGAAGTATCGGCCCCAGGTCGTCGTCTCGGTATTCAGCGGTACCCCCGCCGACGGTCACGGCCAGCACCAGGCCGCCGGCATCATGGCTCGCGAGGCGTTCGCCGCTGCTGGCGACCCGACTCGCTTTCCGGAGCAGTTGGCCATGGGGGTGGAACCGTGGACTCCGTCCAAGCTCTACCAGACGTCGCGGCGTCGCTTCTTCAACCCCACGGCCGAGGTCGAAGAGGGTGCGATCGACGTCGAGACCGGGCTCCGCGACCCCCTCATCGGCCGGTCCTTCCATCAGCTCGCCATGGAGAGCCGGAGCCAGCATCGGTCCCAGGACATGGGTGCTCCCCAGCCGCCGGGCCCCCGTCGCACGAGCGTCGTGTTGGTGGAGAGTCGGGTAGATGGTGATGGATCCATCTTCGCCGGGGTGGACACGACTCTGGCCGGACTGACCGCGGCGCTACCAGGCGACGCCGGGGCGTCCGCTCGAAGGCATCTGGAGATGTATCGCGGAGCCATCGACGGGGCGCGCTCGAGCTTCGGCCTCGATCCGGAGACGGTCACCCCGCATCTGGTGGAGGCGCGGCGCCACCTCGGAGCGGCCCGTGAGGCCGCGATGGCGGTGCACCAGGATCTCGACGCTCGGATGACCCGCCTCGATCAGGCGATCATGGCCTCGTCGGGTATCTCGTTCGAGTTGCGCTCCGCCGACGACCTCGTGGTGCCGGGACAGAGCGTGGAGGTCATTGCGCATCTATGGAACGGAGGTTCGAGATCTCTGAGCCGTCCCGAGCCTCGAATGTCCCTCCCCGAGGGATGGCGGGTCACGGAGCGGGGCGTAGAAGGTCTCGGCTCCGATGGAGCGGTTCCTCCCGGCGGACTGGCCACCTGGAGCTATGAGGTCGTCGTCCCCCGGGACGCCGATTCGTCTCGACTCTACTACCTGCGCCAGCCTCGCTTGGGAGCGATGTACTCCTGGCCCGATGATCCGGATCTCTGGGGTTTGCCGAGGGATCCAGCCGACGTGTCCGCCACGGTCTCCTTCGGGTTGGTTGGCGACGGCGTACCGCAGCCTCAGAACGTCGAGGCCGAGGCCGAGTGGAGATACGTAGGTGTGGATCCGGCACGGGGCCAGTTCCAGCATCCGGTGCTCGTCGTCCCGGCCCTCTCGGTGGAGGTCTCCCCGGCCGGTGTGACGTGGCCTCAAAGCAAGGCCGGCGCCCAGTTCATCTCGGTGAGGGTGAAGGCCGAAGGAGAAGATGGTGCGTCGGGACGGATCACCGTTTCGCCTCCGGATGCCTGGACGGTCACGCCGCGGTCTCAGGACTTCTCGTTGGACGCGTCGGGCGCCGAGCGGGTGATGACCTTCCAGATCGAGCCGGCGGGGTCGCTACGAGCCGGCAGACAGGTCTTTGGGGTCGTCGCTACCACCGAGGACGGCGGGACGTACGATGAGGGGTATGCCCTCGTGGACTACGAGCACATCGAACGCACCGCGCTCTTCGCCCCTGCGGAGGCATCGGTGGTGGTCGTGCCCGTCGCGGTCCCGGACGACCTCCGCGTAGGCTACATCATGGGGTCGGGTGACGACGGACCCGAGGCCATTCGTCAGATGGGTGTCGAGGTGGAGATCCTCGACGAGGCGCAGGTGAGGGCCGGGGACTTCGGTCGATTCGGAACCATCGTGTTGGGCGTCCGTGCGTACGAGACCCGCGCCGACCTCCAGGCCGCAGCGGCGCAGCTTCTGGACTTCGCCCGCCAGGGCGGAACCGTCGTGGTCCAGTACAACCGTGGGCCGCTGGGGCGACTGGCTCCCTACGAGATGACCGTGGGACGGGGATCACCACGGGTGGCCGACGAAACCGCGCCGGTGACCATCCTCGATCCTTCGGCTCCTCTCTTCACTTCGCCCAACCGGATAACGGCGGCCGACTTCGAGGGGTGGGTTCAGGAGCGAGGGTTGTACTTCGCCTCGGAATGGGACGAGGCCTACCAACCGCTCCTCGAGCTCAACGATCCGGGCGAACCACCCCGGCGAGGGGCCCTCCTCGTGGCTCCTGTGGGAGAGGGAGTGTTCGTCTACTCGGCTCTCTCCTTCTTCCGGCAGTGGGCCGCCCAAGTACCAGGAGCCTACCGTCTCTTCGCGAACCTCATCTCTCTCGACGCCGAGGCATGGAGTTCGTTCGCCGGAAGCCGGTGAGGGTGGCAATCGCTCTTGCAGCGGCCACGCTCACCGCGTCGGCGCTCGGCGGGTGCAGCGGAGGAGATCGTGGGCGGCTGGTGGTACGCACCGATCTGCCCGATGGCCTCCGCGAGGCTGTCGAGGCCTCCTTCGAGGAGCGGCATCCCGATATCGACCTCCACTTCTCCGAGGCGGTGGTCGAAGCGACGCTCGAGGAGCTGACGGCGGGCGACGCAGACTTCGATGTCTGGTGGGGCGTGCCGGCTCGGGCTCTCCTGCGGGCGGAGGCCTCGGGGGTGTTGGCCTCCAACAGCGCGATCTGGGCGCCACGTGGTGACGGTGCCTCCGAGGACGGGTCGGCCGATACCGATCCGCGCTGGCATCCGTGGCTCACTACACCCCTCGTCGTCGCCTTCGATCGCACGGTCGTTTCCATCTCCGACGCCCCTTCGGATTGGATCGACGTCTTCCACCACGCCTGGTTCGAAGAGGTCCGCGTGCCCGACCCTGCGTCGACCCAGGAGGGGGCCACGCTCGTCGGCGCCATTGTGGTGGAGGCGCTCCGTGATGACGACGACCTGAATCGGGGTTTCGACTGGCTCGCCCGACTCCACGATCAGGTGGATGCCTATGTGACCGACTCCGGCGCCGCGGTCGACGCGCTGAGAAGGGGCGACGCACTTCTCGCCGTCATGTCCCGCGCCGAAGCGGAGGCGGCTCGACGCTCCGGACGCGACTGGCTCCACTACCGGATTCCGACGAGCGGGACGCCGGAGCTGGTCATGGGCGTCGCCGTGGTGGAGGGTTCGCCTTCGTCGGAGGCCGCGCAGACCTTCGTCGACCATCTCGGGTCCGACCAGGTGGCCACAGCGGCAAAACTCCACACGCACTGGGAGCCGGTGGCCGGTCAGGTGGATGGAGCGAGCCTGCCTCCTGACTTCGAGCTACCTCAAAGCTGGCGAGCCTTCGACCAGACCTTCGACACGCTGGCCGTGGAGCTCGACGGGTGGCTGGACCGTTGGGAGCGGGAGGTCAGGACGCGCTAGCAGGGCTGTCGAAGAAGTACCGAAGTACAGCGGTACCTGCGCCGCGGCGGGCGCCCCCGAAGGAGATCCGCTCTACGCTTCTGGCGCCGGAGCCGTCTCGTCGCTTCCAAGTCCACCAAAGAGAAGCCCCACGAACACGACGACCACGGCTCCAATGACGTTGTGCCAGAGGAAGGAGATGCTCGGCGCCCCGAACGTTACGGCGGCCACAGACGCCATCCCGATAATGAGACCGATGAAAGCGCCCGTTCCCCTGGCTCTGGGCATCATGGCCAGGAGGAAGACGCCGAGAATCGAGCCGTAGAAGAACGAGCCGAAACGATTCACGACCTCGATGAGGGAACCGAGTGTGGCCGCGTACGTGGCGACGATGCACGCGAAGGTGCCCCACAGGGCCGTCGCCCCCTTCGACACCGCCAGGTAGTGGGTGTCGGTGGCCTCGGGCCTGACCCACCTCCGGTAGAAGTCGATGACGCTCGTTGTGGCCAGGGAGTTGAGCTCCGAGGATATGGACGACATGGCTGCGGCGATGACGCCGGCGATGAAGAGGCCCGCCAGGCCGATGGGTAGTTCGGAGAGGACGAAACGCGGGATGATGTAGTTCACGTCCCTCGACGGTTCGCCGGTCACCTCCTCGGCAAGTGCCAGCGCTTCGCCACGAATTTCCTGTATATCGGCCTCCCGGGCGAGGAAGGTCTGCATGGCGGCGTCCGCTGACGGCTCGGCCTCGGCGGCTGCGACCTCCAACGCTGCGGTCTCCCGGAGCGTGAACGCGGTCGCATAGCGTTGCTGAAGATCGTCGTAGGTGGCTCCGGCCTCGGCGAGGACCACCTCTTCGTGCGCGGGATTGTAGAGGAGGGGTGGTCGGACGAACTGGTAGTACACGAAGACGCCCACACCGACCAGCAGCACCAGCGCCTGGAGGGGGATCTTCCAGTAGGCGCTCATGAGGAGGGAGCTCTTCGCCTCGTTCACCGAGCGGGCGGTGAGATACCGCTGGACCTGGCTCTGATCGGTGCCGAAGTACGAGAGCATGAGGAAGGTGCCGCCGATGACCCCCGACCAGAACGTGTAGGTGTCGTCCAGGTTGAACGAGAAGTCGAAGGTCTGCAGGCGCCCGGTGGCGCCGGCGATCTCCAGGGCGTCGTGGGGACTCACCGGCATCTGAAGGACGAGTACGACCACGATGGAGAGGAGGGCCACGACGATGAGCACCATCTGCTTCACATCGGCCCAGGCCACCGCCTGCACGCCACCGACCATCGTGTACAGAACGGTGGGGACACCGATGAGCGCCACGCTCCACGCCAATGGAATGCCGAAGATGGCGCTGAGGACGACCCCGGGTGCGGCGATGATGGTCCCGCACGACATCCCTCGGGAGAGGAGGAAGAGAAACGCCGTGAGGGAGCGGGTCTTGGCGTCGAACCGACGCTCCAGATACTCGTAGGCCGTGTAGACGCCGGAGCCGTGGAGGAGAGGCACGAGGGTGACACCCAGGATCACCATGGCGAGGGGCAAGCCGAAGTAGAGCTGCACGAAGCGCAGTCCGTCGGTGGCACCCTGACCCGTGGTGCCGATCATGGTCACCGCCGAGAGCTGTGTGGCCATCACGGAGAGCCCCACGACCCACCATGCCAGGCTCTTGTCGGCGATGAAGTAGCCGGAGATCGTGTCCGTCCCCTTCGACTTCCGGATACCGTCGATGACTACCCAGAGGAGGTAGACGACGACGATGGCCCAGTTGACGGGATGCATTCGCCGACCTCAGCCGTATACGATCTGGAGGAGCCCCAGGAGGGCCAGGGACACGATCTGAACCGCGAGGACACGCGCGAGGGTCCGGCGGAAGACGGCTCGGGGTGACTCGTGTGCGGGGGGCTCGGTCATGGCCACTCCAGGCAGGGTCCGGGGTCGCATCGTCGGAAGGAAGGCCAAACCTCCCGGCGTGGGAAGGGCAGCGCAAGCGAATCGCAGGAAATGACGGAGCTCATGCCTCGTAAGCCTCTACGACGAGAGGCCAGAGGAAGGCGAAGGGGGCGACAAGCGGATGAGAAGAATGCGCGGAAGACATGGAGACCCGATGTACGGATCAATGATGCCCTTGCTGAGTGCCGCGCTCCTCGTGGGGCTGCTTCCAGCACATGGCGTCTCGCAGTCCGACCGGCAGCTGCCGCCGGACTCGGTGAGCACGGTATTCGTCTCGGACACGGTGCCTGGCTTCGGGGCCGTGGGTGGGGTCGCCATCGACGCCCTGGGCTACGTGTACATCGCCGACTTCCGCAACGCCGTCTGGCGCTATTCCCCCGACGGGGATCTCGAGAAGTTGGCCGATGGCTTCTACGGTGCGTCAGGCAATGCCGTCGGGCCCCGGGGGTACCTCTATCAGTCGAGCTTCAACGGCAACTATGTCTCCAGGATCTCGCGCACGGGAGAGGTCGAAACCTGGGCGTCGGAAGGGCTCTCGGGTCCGGTGGGAATCGCGGCCGCACCCGACGGAACCCTCTACGTGGTCAACTGCAGCGGTGGCTACATCGCACGAATCGCACCCGACCGTACCGTGAGCGACTTCGCCCGAAGCGATCTCATGGCGTGTCCCAACGGGATCACCTTCGACGACCGCGGAGATCTCTTCGTGGTGAACTTCAACAGCTCGAAAGTCCTGAAGGTGACCCCCGACGGGAACGTGAGTGAGTTCGCCGACATTCCCGGTGCCGGCGGGAACGGCCATATCGCGTTCACCCGCGGAGCGTTCTTCGTGACCCAGTTCCGCGGCCACAAGGTCTTCCGACTCCTCAGGGACGGCACGTACGACGAGGTAGCGGGAACGGGAGCCGCAGGCGAGCAGGACGGACCCGCCCTCGAGGCGACGTTCAATCGGCCCAACGGGATCGCCGCGAGTCCCGGGGGAGGTGAGCTCTGGGTCAATGATCTCACCGAAGGGCAGGGCCTCGGTCGAGGCCGCTCGGTGGTGACGATGCGGCGGATCCACCTCCTGTCCCTCTCCGACGTGCTGGCCTCGGTGGATCCGGCCGCCGACGCGTCGGAGATCGAGGAAGCCTATCGTGCCTATCACGCGATGCGCGCGGGCGAGGACAGCAGCGCGGGAGCCGTCACCTTGGGGTATCAATGGCTCACGGCCGGCCGTATCGCACACGGTGTGATCCTCTTCCGGCTCAACGGCGAGAACTTCCCCGACGATGCGAACGCCCAGTTCCATCTGGGCGAGGCGTACCGCTACACGGGGCGTCCGGACGAAGCCGCCGAGCAGTATCGGACGGTGCTTCGCCTGGACCCGGACCATGGGAACGCGGCGGCCCGGCTGGCTCAGGTGACGGGTGGCTGAGCCTCCCCTTCGGGCGAGCTTGACGCCCAACCGGGGCTTCGGGTAGCGTCCTCTCCCCGCCGCACCCGCGGTGGGGACTCGAACCGGACGTAGCGTCTCCTCGCGGAGCCCAGGAAGGCGGCAGGATCTGAAGATCGGAACCAGAGGGTCCGAGCTGGCCCTCATTCAGGCCCGAGACGTGCAGGCGAGGCTCGCAGCAGCCGGCTTCGACGCCGAGATCGTCACCATCACCACGAGGGGCGATCGTCGAGAGATTCCCCGCGACCCGGCGGACATCGGCAAGGCTCTGTGGACGCGGGAGATCGAAGAGGCCCTGCACGAGGGGAGCATCGATCTGGCGGTCCACAGCCTCAAGGACCTTCCCGCAGAACTCCCTGAGGGCCTCGTCGTGGGCGCGGTCCTGCCCAGGGAAGATCCCGGCGACGTCCTGGTGAGCCGGGGTGCCCCCCTGTCGCTGGTCGAGTTGCCGGAGGGCGCACGCGTGGGCACGGGCTCCATCCGCAGGGCCGCGGCGTTGGCGAAGGCCCGCCCGGACTTGAGGGTGGTGGAATTGAAGGGCAACGTGCCGACCCGACTCCGGCGGCTCGATGAGGGCGATTTCGACGCCATCGTCCTGGCGGCAGCGGGCCTCAATCGGTTGGGCAGAAATCCCACGGGGCTTTGCGCCATCGACCCTGCCATCATGCCGCCTGCGCTGTGCCAGGGGGTGGTCGCCGTCGAGGTCCGAGAAGGGGACGTCGGGACGGCGTGGGTCACGGCCCTCGACGACCCTGTCACCATGACGGCCACGCGCGCCGAGCGGGCGCTCCTCGCCGAACTCGAGGTCGGGTGCGGCGCTCCGGTAGGGGGCCTTGCCGTCGTCGAAGGTGGAGGGGTCATGGTGTACGGCGAAGTGTTGAGCCCCGACGGGAGCCGTTGGGTGCGGGAGGTCGACCAGGGGCCCGTTGCCGAGGCCGCGGCAGTGGGGCGGGCCGTCGGTGAGGCGTTGGCGTCGGGAGCGGCTGCGCCCCTCCTCGAATCACTACGGAGCTGACGCGACGTGGGAGCTGACGCGACGTGAGTGGCGCGTTGACCGGATGGACGGTCGTGGTGACCCGGGCGGAGCCTCCGGGAGGGCCTCTGGGCGATGCGTTCGCCGCCGAGGGGGCGAGGGTCCTCCACCTACCTACGGTGACCATCGGTCCCCCAAGCGACGCGACGCCTCTTCGCCGAGGGCTCGAGCGGCTGGAGTCCTTCGATTGGCTGGTGCTCACCAGCCCCAGAGCGGCGACAGCCGCCGCCGAGCATCTGGATGAGGGGAGGCCGATACTCGGGCTGACGGTCACCCCGCCGGCAGCGGGTGAGGCGCGGCTACGGGCTGACCGTCTCGTGCCCGACGGTCTCGCCGTAGCGGTCGTGGGAGGTGCCACCGCCGACCGGGCGCGGGCCTTGGGGCTGCCCGTGGATGTGGTGGGGTCGGGAGAGGGCAGCGAGGCGCTCGCTCGGGATCTGGTGGCGAGAGGGATCGGACCAGGGAGCCAGGTGTTCTTTCCGGCGAGCAGTCGGGCGGGACCCGAACTCGTGGCGATCCTCGAGGCGTCCGGTGCGAAGGTCGAGCGGGTCGTCGCCTACGAGACGCGAACGAGGACGCTCGACGTTCGGCGGTACCCCGAGGTGCAGGAGGCGGACGTCGTGACCTTCACGAGCCCGAGTGCGGTGGAGGGGTGGGTCTCGTCGTGGAATGATGCGGGTGTGGATCTTTGGCCCGACCGGGCGAGGTTCGTCGCCATAGGCGCTACCACCGCCGCGGCCCTGGAGGAACGAGGGCTGCAGGCAGTCGTGGCCGCGGAATCGTCGTTGGAAGGTATCGTTCAGGCGACCCGACGCCTCGCCGCTCACCGTGGCGAAACCCGGTGAGACCTTCGAGACCGACAGACAGACGCTGGAGATCGAGGAACGAGAGATGACCGAATCCATGGACCGGCCCCAACGACTGAGGCAGAACGCCCGGTGGCGCGCTCTGGTGCGGGAGACGACCGTCCAGCCCTCCGACCTCGTATGGCCCCTCTTCGTCAAAGCCGGCTCGGAGAGGCCCACGCCGGTGACGAGCATGCCGGGCGTGGAGCAGCGCTGCGTCGATGATGTCCTCGAGCTCGCCGAGCGAGCGGAAGCCCTCGGCCTCGGAGGGCTCCTCCTCTTCGGCATTCCCGACCACAAGGACGAACGGGGCTCGTCGGCCTGGGACCCCGACGGACCCGTCCCCGCGGCCATTCGGGCCATCAAGAAGGCGACCCCCGAACTGTTGGTCTGGGCCGACGTGTGCCTCTGCGAATACACGAGCCACGGTCACTGCGGGCTCCTGGACGGTGAACGCATCGACGGCGACGCGACGCTCCCCCTCCTGGCCCGTGCGGCTGTCGAGTACGCTCGGGCCGGGGCCGATGCCGTGGCCCCCAGCGACATGTTCGACGGACGGGTCGCGCACATACGGGAGGCACTGGACGAAGAGGACTTCTCCATGACCCCCATCGTCTCCTATGCCGTGAAGTACGCCTCGTCGCTCTACGGACCGTTCCGCGACGCGGCGGGCAGCTCGCTGGTCCACGGCGACCGACGGTCGCATCAGATGGATCCGGCGAACGCGCGCGAAGCCCTCCGTGAAGCATGGCTGGACTCGGCGGAAGACGCCGACGTCCTCATGGTGAAGCCGGCGTCCTACTACCTCGATGTCATATCCGCCGTGCGTCGGAGCGCCGATCGCCCTGTCGCGGCGTATCAGGTGTCCGGTGAGTACTCCATGATCAAGGCCGCCGCCGCCAACGGATGGCTCGACGAGCGTGCCGTCGCCGTGGAGAGTCTCCTCGCCATCCGCCGCGCCGGGGCCGATTGCATCGTGACCTACTTCGCCCCCGATGTCGCCCCGTGGCTGCTCGAGGGGTGAACCCTGAGCCGTCCCCGACTTTCCAGCGTCGATGACCCCATGACTTCAAGAAGCCAGGAACTCTTCGCCCGAGCGAACCGACTCATTCCCGGCGGCGTGAACAGTCCGGTGCGGGCCTTCGGGTCGGTGGGCGGCGATCCGCCTTTCATCCACAGCGGGTCGGGAAGTCGCATCGTCGATGTCGATGGGAACGAATACCTCGACTTCATCGGGTCGTGGGGTCCGATGATCCTCGGCCACGCCCATGCCGAGGTCCTCGATGCCCTCGGCGAAGTCATGGGCCGCGGCACATCGTTCGGGGCCCCGACGGAGGGAGAGGTTCGCCTCGCCGAGCTCATCGTCGACGCGGTACCCTCCGTGGAGATGGTCCGACTCGTCAACTCGGGGACCGAAGCGACGATGAGCGCGCTGCGCCTGGCCCGGGCCGCCACCGGCAGGGACCGGGTGGTGAAGTTTCGAGGCGGCTATCACGGACACGCCGACGCTTTCCTGGTGCAGGCGGGCTCGGGGGCGGCGACGTTGGGTCAACCCTCCAGCCCGGGCGTGCCGGCCGGGACGGCGGCGGACACGTTGGTCGCCGAGTTCAACGACACCGACGGAATTCGCGAGCTGTTCGCCGAAATGGGAGACGCCATAGCGGCGGTCATCGTCGAGCCTGTCTCGGGCAACATGGGGTGCATCGCCCCTCTTCCCGGCTACCTCGAGACTCTCCGGTCCGTCTGCGACGAGTTTGGAGCACTCCTCATCTTCGACGAGGTGATGACCGGCTTCCGCGTCGCCCACGGGGGAGCTCAGGCGGTCTACCGAGTCCACCCGGACCTCACCACGTTGGGGAAGGTCATCGGTGGTGGGCTGCCGGTGGGTGCCTATGGCGGGCGGCGGGACGTCATGGAGATGGTGGCGCCTTCGGGCCCCATGTATCAGGCCGGGACTCTGTCCGGGAATCCACTGGCGGTCTCGGCGGGCATCGCTACACTCGCCCACCTCGCCGAGCACCCTGAGGTATACGACCGTCTGGACGAGTTGGGCCGGCACCTCGACCGACGCATGGGCGCGTTGGTAGAGCGCCATCCGGACCGCCTCACCTGGACCAGGGTGGGCGCCATGGGTGGGCTCGCTTTCGCTCCGGCGCCGGTACATGGCTGGGCCCAGGTGGCCGAATCGGACCAGGAGCTCTTCGGGGGCTTCTTCCGCGACCTCCTGGCGGAGGGGATCATGCTTCCGCCGAGCTGCTTCGAGGCCCTGTTCTGGTCCGCTGCCCACACCGAGGGCGACATGGACCGTTTCGCGGACGCGGCTGAACGGTCGCTGTCCAAACGGGTGTCCTCATGACGGAGTTGGCGGAACTCCGTCGTCCGGATGCCCCCTACCTCCGCGCCTGTCTCGGCCTCGAAACCGGGCACGTGCCCATGTGGATCATGCGGCAGGCCGGGCGCTACCTCCCCGAGTACAGGAAGCTCAAGGAGTCCTACGACTTCCTCACGCTCTCGCAGACGCCGGATCTTCTCACGGAGGTCACGCTGCAGCCCCTGAAGCGCTTCCCCATGGATGCGGCCATCGTCTTCGCCGATATCATGACGCCGCTTCACTCCATGGGCTTCGACATCGACTTCGCTCCCGGGCCGGTCATTCAGAACCCCTTTCGGGGACCCGCCGACATCGAGTGGTTGCGGACCCCCGAACCCGAGGAAATCGCCCCGTTCCTGAAAGAGGGCCTGGTGACGCTCGCTGGCGAGCTCCCGCCCCACCAGGCACTCATCGGCTTCTCAGGCGCTCCCTTCACGCTCTTTTGCTACGTCGTCGAGGGGGGCGGCTCGAAGGACTTCATGACGCCGCGGTCGCTGCTCCGTGCCGAGCCTGAAGCCGCTGAAACGCTCCTCTCCGCTCTTGCCGACACACAGGTTCACTACCTGCGGATGCAGCACCAGGCGGGGGCCGACGCCCTCATGATCTTCGACTCCTGGGTTGGCCTCTTGTCCGAAACCGAGTATCGCCGCTTCGCCATGCCCTACGTTCAGCGGATCCTCGGGGGACTCGCCGATGTTCCTGCGCCTGTCACCTACTTTCCCTTCGGCGGCGCCCACCTCCTCGAGGCCGTTTCCGAGCTCGATGTCGACGTTGTGGGCATCGATTGGCGGACGCCACTCAGCAAGGCGAGCCTACGGCTCGGCCCAGGCAAGACCGTCCAGGGCAACCTCAACCCGGCGGCCCTGTTCGCGGCGCCGGACGTTCTGGAGAGGGAAGCCGATGTGGTGCTGGAAGAGGGCGACCAGGCGGCCGGTCATGTCTTCAACCTGGGCCACGGAATCGACCGTCGCAGCGATCCGGATCAGGTAGCGCGCCTCGTCGACTTCGTCCACGGCTGGAGCCGCTGACGGCGACCTGAGCGAAGGATTGTGGCTGCGAGGAGGGGCGGCCTCGCCCGCGGGGTGGGGCACTCCTTTCGCACGCCGTTGCAACCCTTCGCCCCATCGCCCTGTCGTAGAATACGACGTATACTACGCGAGGTATACAACGTATCCTACGGAGGGGTGATGGCGAAGATCGGGGAGTTCGAGCTTCTGGTATTGCTGGCGCTGCTGCGGCAGGCCGAGGAGCCGTACGCGAATCGGGTACGCGAAGACCTGGAGGCCAACGCGGACCGGCGAGTCACACGAGGGGCACTCTACCGCACTCTGGACCGACTGTGCGAGAAAGGTATGGTGGAGTGGGAGTTGGAGCCGAGCAGCACGCCCGAGCGTGGTGGACACCCCATGCGGCGTCTTCGCATCACGGACGAGGGTCTCCAGGCGGTTCGTGAGTCCCACGCTGTCCTCATGCGCTTCTTCGACGGGCTCGATCCCGTCCTCGAGTCATGAGGGCCGCGCCGCCGCGTGTGGCCGAACGGCTCCTGACGTTGGTCCTCGGGTCGTCGGAGGAGGCCCGGACAATCCTCGGCGACCTTGCCGAAGACCACGCACGCGCAGTGCGAGAGCGAGGCAAGCTGGCTGCCGCCGGATGGTACTGGAAGGAGGCGCTCTCCCTTGCCGTTTCGACGTCGGCCGTGGGTTTGGCTCGGGGGTTTCGGGTTGGCCGGGGTGTTGCCCAGGACAGCCGCTATGCCGTTCGGGCCATACGACGGGATCCGGCCTTCTTCGTCTTCGCCACCCTCATCATCGGACTCGGGGTCGGCGCAAGCACGGCGGTGTTCAGTGTCGTCAGCCCCCTCCTCCTCCTCCCGCTCCCCATGGAAGAGCCTGATCGCCTGGTTCTCGTCGAAAACGAGGCTGGGCAGGGGCTCTCGGGCGTCACCTCGCGGACGAGCAACCTCCGGGACTTTCGTGAGCGCGCCAGGACGTTCGAGGCAATGGCCGGCTTCAATGCCTTCTCAGGACAGGGCAGCTACAACATGGTGGGCACCGGATCCCCTGAACGTCTTTCGGGCTTCGAGGTGACCCACGATTTCCTCGACGTTCTCGGGGTCGCACCGGCCTTGGGTCGTGACTTCACGTTCGAGGAGGGTGACTTCCTGGGTTACCACGCCGACGGCGAGGCGCGTGGTGGTCCCAATGCCGTCATGCTGACCCACGGCTTCTGGGTGCGCCGATTCGGGGCGGACCCGGCGGTGGTGGGCTCGTCCCTCCGTCTGAACGATCACCCCCATGAGGTGGTGGGCGTTCTTCCGCCGAGTTTCGACTTCTCCTCGGTCTTCGCACCCGCTCAACCCGTCGACATCCTGCTGCCGTGGCCCATCACCGACGAAACGGACGGGTGGGGCAACACGACGACCATCGTCGGTCGGCTTCGCGCAGGTGCGGGTGTCGGGGCTGCCCAGGCAGAGCTGGAGAGCATCGTACGGGCGCTCCAGGAGGAACAGCCCGACCGATGGGGGCTCGGCGCGCGGGTGAGCCCGTTGCAAGCGCGCATCGCCCAGCCGTACCGCCCGGGGATGCTCCTTCTCGTGGCCGCGGCGGGCCTGCTCATGCTCATCGTCTGCGTCAACCTGTCCAACATGCTTCTCGCCAGGAGTCCCCGCCGGAGCCGGGAGATGGCCATCCGCAGGACCATGGGAGCCACGCGTGGCCGGCTTGTGCGACAGCTCCTGCTGGAGAGCACCCTGGTTGCGCTGAGTGGCTCCATCATCGGCCTCGCGGTAGCGTGGGCCGCCGTCCGGCACGTCGCGGGCACGAGCGGTCTGGACGTGCCTCTCCTCGGTGCCGTGGATGTGGACGGGCTCGCGTTGGCCTTCTCGGTCTTCGTTGCATTGCTCACCGGGCTGGCGGTGGGTGCGGCACCGGCTCTGAAGGTAGGGGACGGTGACGAAGCGGAGGCATTGTCCGGGTCTTCGAGAGGCTCGACAGCCGGGCCCGCCGGCCGTCGTGTGCGCGAGTTGTTGGTGGTGACGGAGGTCGCCATGGCGTGCGTCCTTCTCGTCCTCGGCGGCCTGGTGCTTCGGAGCTTCCAGAGTGTCATGCAGGTCGATCCCGGCTTTCAGGCCGAGGGCCTCGTAGCCTGGGAGCTGGGGACCTCGCGGGACTTCGACGGACTCCCTGCCCTCATGGCGTACTATGACGACATCATCGCGAGCGTCGAGGCCGTGCCCGGTGTGTCGTCGGTGGGACTCGTAGACGCCCTCCCCATGGGCAGGAATCGCACCTGGGGCTCCCGGGTGGTGGGCAAGGAATACGCCGACGACCAGGGGGAGAGTTTCTTCCCCCACATCGTCGACCACCGATACCTCAGCACCATGGAGATCCTCCTGGTGAAAGGCCGTTTGTTCACGGCTGACGACAACAGCGAGGGCGCTCCCGTGGCCATAGTGAACGAGACCGCGGCGCGGACCATGTTTCCCGGTGGCGTCGACGCTGCCATCGGACAGAAGATCGACATGAGAAGTGAAGTCGAGATCGTCGGCATCGTCGCCGACGTGAAGCACCGGGCACTCGAGTTGGTGCCGGACAACGAGGTCTACTTCCCCATGTCCCAGGTCCCCGACTTCGGCACCCTCGATCTCGTGGTGCGCTCCGACCTGCCCCCTTCGGTGCTGGCCGCGTCGGTGGGCACGGCGGTCGCCGCCGTGGATCCGGAGTTGCCTACGGAGGACTACCGGACGATGACGTCGGTGGTGGAGCGCGCCGTCTCGTCCCGGCGTCTCACGCTCCAGCTCCTGGTCGCCTTCGCAGGCTCCGCGCTACTGCTGGCTGCCTTGGGCATCTACGCGGTCCTTTCCTACTCGGTGACCGAGCGCACCAAGGAGATCGGCATCAGGAAGGCCTTGGGTGAATCGGCGGGAGAGATCCGACGGGGGCTGGTGATGCGGACCATCGGTCTGGCCGTGGCCGGCATCGTACTGGGTGGGCTCACAGCCCTCGCCGGAGGACGAACCCTCGAGTCCCTGCTCTTCGGCGTCGAGCCCACAGACCCCGTCACCTTCGGCGCGATGGTGGCCATCGTGCTCGGCGTGGCCTTCCTGGCGGCTCTGGTTCCGGCTATCCGGGCGTCGAGGACCGACTCGGCCACGGCGCTGCGGTCGGCGGGGTAGTCGACGGTCGGTAGGGAGAGCCTCGGCAGGCTGGCGGTGGCGGGTGCGGCACGGCTGCGGGCTCGGAATCTCCGCTGTCAGTCGCCGAGGCAGGTCCCCAGGGCTCGGGCCGTCCGGATGACGTCCGAGTCCAGGGGGACGGTCTTGCGGTGAGCGATGGCGTCTTCCAGAGGCACCCCATGGACGGTGGGCGGATCGAGGGCCACCATCGTGCCGAACTCGCCTTTCTGGATGAGGTCGACCGCGGCACAGCCGAACCGCAGCGCGAGGAGACGATCGTAGGCAATGGGGCTGCCGCCTCGTTGGAGATGTCCGAGCACGAGTTCCCGGGTTTCCCGACCGGTGCGCTCGTGGATCTCGTCGGCGACGGTCTTCGCGATACCACCCAACCGCTTGGAACCCGCCATGAAGAGGGGTTCGCCCCCCTCTGGGTAGGCTCCCTCGGCGGCGACGACGATGGCGAACTCACGACCCGACGCCCAACGTTGCTCGATCTTCTCGCACACGGCGTCCATGGAGTAGGGGATCTCGGGAATCAGGATCACGTCGGCAGTTCCCGCGACGCCGGCAAAGAGAGAAATCCACCCCGCGTGGCGTCCCATGAGTTCGACGACCATGACTCGCTCGTGGGCCTCGGCCGTGGAGTGGAGCTTGCCGATGGCGTCGGTGGCGGTCTCCACCGCGGTCATGAAACCGAAGGTCCGACTGGTGGCGGCGAGGTCGTTGTCGATGGTCTTGGGTACACCGACGACTTTCAGACCTTTCGTGGAGAGGTGGTGGGCTATTTCCAGAGAGCCATCGCCGCCGATAGCGACCAGCGCTTCGATGCCATGATCGGCGATGGCGTCCACCACGGCCTGGGCGCGGTCTTCATGTCGGATAGAGCCGTCCGCTTCCCTCACGGGCCACTTCATGGGGTTCCCCCGGTTGGTCGTGCCGAGGATGGTCCCACCTTGATGGGTAATTCCCCGAACCGCCTTTCGGTCCAGGCGAACGACGCCGTCCTTCTCGAAGAGGCCGTCGTAGCTGTCGCGGATACCGTATATCTCCCACCCCAGGTTCTCGGCGGAACGGACGACGGCGCGGATGACGGCGTTCAGGCCAGGGGCGTCGCCCCCGCCGGTGTTGACACCGATGCGGCGAATGGAGGTCACGGGCGTCGGGTGGTGTTCGAGGAATCGGGCCGATGCTCACGATGAGAGTATCGGCGACGGGTCATGGACCCAAAAGGGGCGCCAAGAATCTTCTCGCATCCCCTCAGGTACTATTCTAGACTGATAAGAGGTAGCCAGACGGCGAGCACAGGAAGAGTCCCTGTTTGCCCAGCCGTTCGTGCCCCCCGGAATGGTGGTCGCAGGGAGTCTCCTCCCTGTGCTGGAGGACAATGCGCATTCGAGCCTTCGTCGCGGTCGGCGTTCTGGCATTCTCGCTGGGCACGGCAGACTTACGAGGTCAGGACGAGCCCACCGTGGCCGTCATGGACTTCAGCAGCTTCATGATGGGTGATGGCGGTGCGTCGGTGCAGCTGGGCAAAGCCATCAGCGCCATGCTTGTCACCGAATTCGCCGGTCGTCCGGGCATGCGCATCGTCGAGCGCGCTCAGATTCAGGATCTCATCCGCGAGCAGGATCTTTCGCTGTCCGGTCGTGTCGACGAAGCCATCCAGATCGGTCAGATGCTCGGTGTGCAGTACGTGCTTCACGGTCAGGTCACCAGCATCGCCGACAACCTGCGTATGGACATCCGTGCCGTGGATGTGGAGACCTCTGAGATCGTTTCGGTCATGAAGAAGTCCAGTCAGACCACGGAGCTCTTTTCGGTGGTCGTGGACCTGGCCGACGAATTCGGGCGGTCTCTGGATCTCGTCCCACCGTCGGCACGTCCGGAGATGCAGTCCATCCCCGTGGCGGCGACCATCGCCTTCAGCCGCGGTGTCGCGTACGAGGACGATGGCGATATTGAACTGGCCATCGAGCAATACGAGAAGACACTGGAGCTCCACCCGAGTCACCGCGACGCGAAGCGGGCCCTCGAACGTTTGAGGGGAGGTAGCGATTCATGAGACTTCGGTCTGCCTCACGTGTCCGCGGGCCGGCGATGCTGTTCTTCGCCGGCTTTTTCATCGCACCGTCCTTCGCTGATGGGCAGGACATCGTCTTCGACGGAGAGCTGCCCCGCACGATGGTCTTCATTCAAGAGGAGGGCAGGGGCAAGGTCGCAGCCCGGGAGATGACATCCTTCCTCGTCGAAGCCGGCTTCCCGGTCATCGACCCGGCACTGGCCATCGACGAAGCTGCCCGGGCACTCGTGACTGCGGCCATGGCCGGCGACGATGGTGCTGCGACGCAGCTGGGCCGGGACTGGGGTGCACAGGTGCTGATCCTCGGTGTGGCCGATTACGGCACCCGACCCTCCCCTGGAGGAGGCGATCTTGTCACTGCGACGACGGAGGTCGCAGTGAGAGCCCTGCGACTCGACTACGGTGAGGTAATAGCCGATGCGGTAGCCGACGCGAGGGCCATCGAGGCCACCGATCAGGCGGCCCGCGCACTGGCAATTCGCGAGGCGACGCGGGAAGCCATCGAGACGTTCATCGGCCCGGTTGTCAATGACTGGGCCTCCCGCTCGTGGCAGGAAGCCATGTACTGGGTCCCCGATCCTGGTTCCGTCCTCGACGCAACGACGAAGACGGCCTCCGGACAGCAGCCGAGCGGTGGAGGTGGAGCCGCTGCGGGTGAAGCTCCTGGCCTCGCCGTGCTGCGTGCGGACGTGCTCCCGGCCACCGACGGGCTCGCGACTCGGGGCATCGGAGTGGTGAGGAAGGGACAGGGACGGTCCGACGTGCAGAACCTGGTCCGCCTGGAGGGTGTCGTTGTTGGAGACGCCATTGGCGTTGACGTCCACGGCCAGCCTGCCGAGATCGAGCCCATCACCGACGAGGAGGTTCGACGTCTAGGTCTGGCGGGGGCTCGTGCCCAGCGCTTCCGGCGGGACTTCAACCTCCCGGTGAGCCAGGATACGGTTCAGATCGTGGCGCAGGGCCTGGGCGGCCAGACCGTGCATGCCATCGCGGCCCCTCGTATCGACAAGCGGTGGGCGGTCGTGGTCGGTGTCGGAGACTATCGCTCCGACGACATCCCCGACCTCGACTTCGCACCGGCGGACGCACGGGCGGTGAAGGAGTTCCTGGAGAGCGATGCCGCAGGACCCTTCGACGAGGTGCTCTACCTGGAGAACGAGCAGGCGACGGGCGCCGCCATGAGGGAGGCCCTCTTCGTCTTCCTGCAGCAGGCGGACTGGGATGACCTCGTGGTCATCTACTACGCCGGGCACGGCGCACCCGACCCGGGCCGACCCGACAACCTCTACCTCCTCCCGACGGATGCCGAACTGGGCGCCCTGGCGGCCACCGGCTTTCCGATGTGGGATGTGAAGACGGCCCTGCGTCGCCAGATCGCCGCCGAGCGCGTCCTGGTCATCGCCGACGCCTGTCACTCGGCCGGGGCGGCGGACGGCGACCTTGTCGCCGGAGATGGGGGGAACCCCATAGCGGGCGGCCTCCAGGGGTTGTTCACGCCGTCGCGTAGGCTGATGATGACCGCTGCAGACACGAACGAGTTCAGCCTCGAGGACGAGCGTTGGGGAGGGCACGGCGTGTTCACCCACTTCCTTCTGGAAGGGCTCCGCGGTGAGGGCGATCTCGATCAGAATGGGATCGTCACCTTCACCGAGCTCTTCGATCACGTGAGCAACAACGTGCGGACTGCTACAAACGGTCGTCAGAACCCGCAGCGGAGCGGACTGGGAGACATCCCACTTGCCGTCGTGGACGGGGCGCGATAGACGAAGCGTGGGTGACACCGCCGCTGCGTCGGACGTAGCCCGGAGGGTCGGGGCGGTCCTGGTGTCCTTCCTGGCGGTCACCGCCGCAATCTCACTGGCCCCCATCCAGGATGCCGTGTCCGGTGGCCCGGTCGGGTTCGCCGAGCAGACGCGGCCGATTGCGTACCTCCTGGGGGCCCCGCTCTTCGGCATCTGGGACTCCCTTTCACTGCTTTCGCTGTCTCAACACTACGCCGTTCTCGCGACCCTGGTGGCGCTCTACCTGGGGTCAGTTTCGAGGGCACGCCGATGGACCGTTCCTGGTCGCTCCCTCCGGGCTTGGGCTGTCCGGGAGGCGGGGCGAGCCGGATCAGCTCTGCTGCTCCTGGTGACCTTCTACGCGGCGGGAGTGGTGCTGCCACGCCCCATGACGGGGATCCGACTGAGCGAGCCCGACCTCGTCGCCATCGACTTCCACAGCCACACCCACTATTCCCACGACGGCTGGAGCCTGTTCTCTGCCGCCCGAAACCGCGAATGGCACGAAGGGGGTGGATTCGACGTCGCGTACGTCACCGACCATTACACCTGGGCCGGCGTCGACGAGGCCGCCCGAGACAATCCGCAGCGGGTGGGAGAGCGGACCGTGCTCATCAGCGGGGCCGAGATCCGGATCCACCGCAGGCCCACCAATATCCTCGGTGACCGAAGTCGCTATCTGGGGGCCCTCGATGCCGACTCCGTCTACATGGATCCGGAGCTCCTGGCCGACGAGGCCCGCCGTTCGGGTCGTCCGCCGACTCTGCTCTACACCATGCCCGGGGGACTTGAGTGGGTGCTGCCTTTCACCGCCGACCTGCCGTCGGGGATGATCGGCATCGAGATCAACGACGGGTCGCCCCGGGGGTTGGAGCAGGTCCGCTCTCAACGCAGGGAAATCATCGCGTTGGCGGATTCCATGGATCTGGCGCTCATCGGCGCCGCCAATCTCCACGGGTGGGGCCGAACGGTTGCGTCGTGGAGCATCATGGAGATCCCCGGGTGGCAGGAGATGACGCCCGAGGGGGTCGGTGATGCCATCGAGGCGACTCTTCACCGCGAGCGGCGAGCCGCGGTACAGGTGCTGGAGCGTCGAATGCCGTACCACGACGGATCGCCCCTTCTGGTCGTGACTTCGCTGCCCTGGCTGACCATGGAGCACTTCCGGATGCTGAGCCTGGACGAGCGCGCCTCTTGGCTCCTCTGGATCGCCGTCGTGGTGGCGGGCATGACACTTCGGGACCGGCGGCGCGATTTGCGCGCGTAGAGCCGGGCTCTTACGCCACGGCTGTGCGACGCGGCTGTACGTCGTGGAACTTCAGCTCCTTCTCCTGCTCGACGCTCCGCTGCAGCGTCCATTCGTTGTCGAAGAGGATGAGGGGCGCACCGTCGGCATCCTCCACAAGTCGTCGTCCGTAGGCGCCGGCCACTTTGGTGATGGTCGGTTCCGGACCCACGACCCAACGGGCACAGTGAAAAGGTAGACGCTCCAGCCGAGCCGATACGCCATACTCCCGTTCGAGCCGGTCCAGGAGAACGTCGAACTGGAGCGTGCCCACGGCGCCGACGATGGGGATGGGGCCGGTGAGGGACGGAGCGAAGAGAAGGAGGATCGTCCCCTCCTCGGCGAGGTGTCGCAGTCCACGGTCCAGGTGCTTTCGGCGTAGGGCGTCCTCGATATGGACCTGCGCGAAGTGCTCGGGCGAGAACCGGGGTACCCCGGGGTACTCGATGAGACCGCTTACGGCCACGGTATCACCCACACGGAGACTCCCCCGGTCGAGTAGTCCCACGACGTCGCCGGCGACCGCGTCGGTCTCGGAGTGGGCGCGCTCACGGGCCATGAACTCCTGCGGCTGTGCGAGTCTCAGGGTCTTGCCCGTCCGTGAGACGACGGCCTCGGTCCCCTCCTCGAAGCGGCCGGAGCAGACCCTGAGGAAGGCGACGCGGTCACGATGCCGGGGATCCATGTTCGCCTGAACCTTGAAGACGAAGCCGGAGAAGGGCGTCTCCACAGGGTCCACGGGCCCATCGGTGCCTTCCCGTGCGGCCGGCGGCGGGGCCAGGGCCAGAAAGCGCTCCAGAAAGACGTCCACGCCGAAGTTGGTCAGTGCGCTCCCGAAGCAGACAGGACTTGCCTCTCCGCGCGCCACGGCCCCGAGGTCGGTGGGCGTGCCGGCAACCTCGAGGAGTTCGACCTCTTCCTGGAGACGCGAGGCGCCTTCGACTCCGATGACCTCCACCAATTCCGGCGAGTCGAGCGCCACCCGTGCCACTTCGGGCCGAGACTGTCCGTGGTCGTCGGTCTTCTCGTAGAGCCAGACAAGCTCGCGGTCGCGGTCGTAGACGCCCACCAACTGACCGTCCTTCCTGACCGGCCAGGTGGAGACGAAGCAATCGATGCCGAGCTCGTTCTGGACGTCGTCCAGGAGGCCGAGGGGGTCGGCGCCCACCCGGTCGCACTTGTTGACGAAGGTGAAGATCGGGAGCCGGCGCTTCCTGCACACGCTGAACAGCTTCCGGGTCTGCGCCTCGACGCCCTTGCGATTGTCCAGGAGCATGATTGCGCTGTCGGCGGCCATGAGCGCCCGATACGTGTCCTCGGAGAAGTCCTGGTGACCAGGCGTATCGAGGAGGTTGATCCGGAAGCCCTGGTAGTCGAAATGGAGGACGCTGGCTGTGATGGAGATGCCACGCTCCTGTTCCATCTCCAGCCAGTCGGAGGTCGCGTGGCGCTGCGCCCGACGCGACTTGACCGAGCCAGCGGCGCGAATGGCTCCACCATAGAGGAGGAGCTTCTCGGTGAGGGTCGTCTTCCCGGCGTCCGGGTGGCTGATGATGGCGAAGGTCCGCCGGCGCCCGATCTCGTTCTTCAGGGTGCTGCTCATGACTTACAAGGTGTCCGGACGTGAGGAACGACTTCGACGTCGTCCGGCTCGACCGATGGGGCGGAGGTGGCCGCCACGCCGGAAACGGCGGGGGCCGAGGGGAACCGGATGACCACGAAATATGCCGACTCGACACGAGTGCGTCACCCGGGGCAGATGCGATGGAGGCACGTCTCGATCGCAAGCCCCGCACAAGCGGCTCGGCCCCGCCCAGAGACTCTGGACGGGGCCGGTAGCCGCTCGACGCGGCGAAGTCGAGCGCGAGCTACATCGCAGGGTGGGCGTGGAAGCTCACGCGAGTGTTCTCCCACTCCATGATGACATCACCCATTCCGGCAGAGGTGGGCTCAAAACTGAAGTGGAGGGTCTCGGCGCTTTCGTCCATGGACTCGGGCTCGACGGTGAACGAACCGACATCGGACGCCCGGACAGACTCATCGATGGGAATGCCCCAACGCTCGTGGGTCGAGTTCAAGACGATCTCCCATTCGCTCTCGCCGGGGATGGCGTAGATGGAGTAGCTGCCAGGCTCGACGGCGACCCCCTGAATGGTGGCAGGACCGGCGAGGTGGAGGGTGGTGGGTTCGTTGGCCCCCATCCTCCACGGCTCACCAAAGGGCACCAAGCCCCCCATGATGTCCCGGCCCCGAGCTGACGGCGCACCATAGCATAGGAGCGCGTCATGGCCCCCCACGCTGAACTCGATGCTCTCGAGTGGGCTCGGGCGCTCCTGTGCTTCGGCCATGGTCACCGTGGAGTAGCAAGAGAGCTCGGAGGCCGGCGCTGCAGCCATGTCCTCCGAGTCACTCATGTCGCCCATGTCGGCCGACTCCTGCTCTCCACCGCCGCAGGCGGCCAGGAAGAGCCCACCGAAAAATAGTACGGAAAAAGTGTTCAAACGACGCATGCTGTCTCCTCGAGTGCTGCTGATCATCATCCTACGCAAGCATTTAAGCTACCAAGGGGTTCCCCGTGGGTCGAGACGTGGGGGTGGTGCACGCTTGGTGGGCGCGTGCAGGCATCGGTTTGCCACGAGCGGGAGGGAGACGATGTTCGAGGCAAATTACGGCGCCACCGATCCCGTTCCACCCATCACCAGAGATCACCCAATGGACCTCGGCACCTTCTCGATCAGCCTCGCCGTGAAGGACTTGAGCACCTCTCGTGCCTTCTACGAGAGACTCGGCTTTGAAGCCTTCCAGGACACGGCACCCGACCACTACCTCGTCATGAAGAACGGCACGACCATCATCGGGCTGTTTCAGGGGATGTTCGAGGACAACATCCTCACGTTCAATCCCGGTTGGGACACCAACGCCCAAGAGCTCGACGTCTACACCGACATCCGAGAGCTGCAGAAGGCCCTTCGGTCACGGGGCATCGAGTTTGCACAGGAGGCGGACGAGGACTCAACGGGCCCGGCGAGTTTCGTGATCGTGGATCCGGATGGGAACCCAATCCTCGTGGATCAGCATGTGTAACGGTGAGCGCCTGAGCTGATCGCCTGGTGGCGCGGCCCACTGTGCTCGATCCGCACCTTCTAGAACAGGCTCATCAGCAACCAGACCACGAGGGCTACAGCGGCGAGAGCACCCACGGTGAGGACGGTCTTCGGTAAGCCTCCCTCACCAGCACCGGCTGCTGCGTGATCGTCAATGTCGGTGAAGGCTGGCTCGGGATCGTCTGGATGGGCCGTCGGATCGAACCCCAGGGCCTGCGTGGACTGCTCCAGTCGCGGCACCTCGCCGTACTCGGCTATGGCGACGGTGATGTTGTCGTCGGAGCCATTTTCGAGGGCCGACGACACCAGCGTCTGCGCGGCTCCAAGAGGGCTCCCGGACTCCATGTAGATTCGTCGCAGGTCGCCGTCGTCGAGGGTCTTGTAGAGCCCGTCCGAACAAATGAGCAACGCGGTGTCGGATTCCAGCGGGAACGGGCCGAAGACGTCGACGTCCACCTCGGCCGAAGTCCCGATGGACCGCGTCAAAGCGTCCCTGTATGGGGTGTTCATCGCCTCGGCCTCGGACTGGCCTCGCTTCATCGCTTCGGCCACGAAGGAGTGGTCCTCGGTGAGTTGGCGAATCCCGGCGTCGTTGATCAGGTAGCCCCTGCTATCGCCGACATTGGCGATCATGTACTCGCCATCTTCGACGATGGCAGCCGTCAGCGTGGTTCCCATGCCGTGCTTGCCGGGGTCCTTCGCCTGTTCGTGGACCTCCCTGTTCGCCAACTCCACGGCCTTGTCGATGCCGACACCATCCTCGAGAGCCCTGACGAGCGTCTCGAGGGCCAGGGCACTCGCCACCTCTCCCGCCGCATGGCCCCCCATGCCGTCGGCCACGGCCACGAGCACGCGGCCGCCGGACAGCTCCTGCACCAGGACCGAATCCTCCTGGTACGGTCGCGCTCCGGCGATGGACTCGCTGGCCAGCCGAGGCTCGTAGTTCATCCGACTACGCGACGTCGTCCATGAAGGCGATCTTCAGGCCTCCGGCCTCGACCACGTCGCCGTTGCGGAGGGTCGCGCGCTTGGTACCCCGGCCATTCACAGTCATTGATCCGAACATGGCCAGGTAGCGGACCTCGCATTTGCCCCCCACCGTGATGAGGAGGACGTGGTGCTTGGGTCCTCGCGGCACCTGGATGTCGCAAAGCTCGTCGGTCCCGATGAGAACCGCCGGTTGATCTGTCAGATAGTGCGTGCCCCGCTCGCCGCCGGACTCCCACATGAAGTGCTTCCGCTTCTTCCGGTCGGCGTCCTTAAGAAGCTCCTTCACCTCGTGGGGGTTGATGTGCATGGTGCCCTCAACCGGCGCGGCTGGCTGGCGGGTCGGAGCCGGCTTGTCGGCCATGGGCGACGGCTTCGACACGGGCACCTCACCTTCACCGAGAGCTTTCCCGAAGACGATGGAGAACTTCCCGAAGCCCACCTCGTCTCCCAGACCTATGGATTGGGCTCCGGCGATCTTCTGGCCTTCGAAGTACGTGCCGTTGGAGGACCCGAGGTCCTCGACCACCCATCCGGATTCGTCGAGCCGGATCTCGGCGTGGCGGCGAGAGACGGAGGGGTTGTCGATGAGGACGTCCGCGCCCTCGTCGCGCCCCACGACGATGGACGCCTGTTTGAAGTCGTACGCCTGCATGACACGGCGCCCGAGAAGGAGCGTCAGCTTCGGCATCGTTGGTCCTCGCTTCGTGTCCGGCGGTAGCGTGGGCTCTTAGGCCCGCGACTGATGGGCTGCGACATAATGCCCCTCGGTACAGGCAGGGTCCAGCCTGTCGTAGTCCGGCCCAGGGAGGTCAGAGCATCCGGGAGACGGCGACGCACCGAGGCTGATCCGGGACGAGGTCAAGACAGCGTGAGACGAGCTCCGCTGCCCGCTCCGCCGCGCCTTCCTGGATGGCGGCGTCGGCGTCCCAGGCCATCCGTTCGCCCACTTTGAAAAGGAATGAAGCGGCCTCCTGGCTGTCGGGCTCGAGTTCGGCGAGGCGAAGGGCGTAGCTTCGTACGTCACCGCCGTCGAGACCGTAGTAGCGATTCCGCTCCTGGGCCTGGACGGCGAGGGTGGTCAGGCGCCGGATCTCCCAGGACGCGTCGACGCTCACCCCCCGCTCCCGGAGAGTCCGAACGACCTCGGGCATGTCTCCCTCTCCCACGTCGACGTAGAAGGGCATCCGGACATCGGCCAAGGCATCGACCGGCACCACCCTTAGCCCACCCTCGAGTCCCCCCTCCGTCAGGTAGACCTGCGAGATGGCTCCCCTGTCCACCTGGGTCAGTAGCGCGTCCCGGTCCAGCGTCCGGCCCCATGGCTGCGCAAAGCTGACCGCACCAGCGACAAGCAGGAGAACCACGGCGACTGCCAGGCGTCCCTTCCCTGACTTCTTCTGAGTCGGGGCAGGGCGAGTCGAGGACGTCGGGCTCCTTCGGACGGAAGGGAGCTCGACGTCCTGAATAGCGCCGGCTGCGAGGGTGACGGCGGCTTCAGCTGGCTCGTACCGAGGATCGCGGATGGCTACGATGTAGTGCCCGGCCGGTACCCCAGCGGCCGAGCATGGCGTGGGACCTTCGGCGACGACGTTTCGGCCGTCCCGCACCTCGACGCGGATGCCCGGCTCCGCGGTGGTGACGTGGAGCGTTCCGCCCCCGGCATCGGTCACTCCGCTGGCGATGCTACGGAGGGCGTCGTGGAGCTCCCGTGCAGACTGGAATCGCTGAGCCGGATTCCGTCGGAGCAGCTTCATGACCACGTTGACCATGGTCGGTGGGACCTTGGTTCCGACCCCGCTCATGGGACGTACCTCCGCCCGGTCGGTCGCCACCATCAACTCGTAGATCTGATGCGTCGGCTCGTGGGCCAAGTTGCCGAGCCAGGGGTCATGACCGGTCAGAAGGGCGTAGAGGATCACGCCGAAGGCGAACAAGTCGGTTCGCCCATCTACGGCCTCGGCGCGGAGCTGCTCTGGAGCCGCGTAGCCCGGAGTACCCAGCGTCCCTACCGTGGTGAGACGGCTGTCCGCCTCGCGCTCGGCGATCTTCGCGATACCGAAGTCCAGGACCTTCACCATCTCGTCGCCGGAGCGGTCCTTGGTAAGCATCAGGTTTTCGAGCTTCAGGTCCCTGTGCACCACCGGCTCCGGACCCTCGTGTGCCGCCATGAGGGCGTCGCATACCTGGAGAGCGATCCTGACGGTCCGGTCGACGGAGAAGGGGCCTTCCTCGGCCAGGGCGTCGGCTAGACTGCGGCCCTCCACGAACTCCATGAGGAAGTAGATGAGGCCCGATTCGATGTCCTCCTCATAGGTCGAGAGCCCCACGATGTTGTGGGAGTCGCCACCGAGACGCTTCATGATCTGTGCTTCGCGGAGGAAGCGCGCCCGCATCTCTTCGGCTTCGGCGCCCGTCATGCGGTCGACGCCGAGGATCTTGAGGGCCTCGATCCAACCGCCCTTCACGTCTTCGACCTTGTAGACGGTACCGAACGACCCTGCGCCGAGCTTCTCGAGAACCCGCCACTTGTCTCGGATGAGCGTCCCGATGAGGCGGTCGTCTTCCTCGGCCGCCGCTGCCGCGGCCTGCTCCTTCTTGAGCCGCTCCACGTCCTCCGGCGTGAACATCACCGTGGCGCCCGGATCGGGGGATGCAAGCGGGGGGTCAGCCGGCGCAGGGGGCGACACCGTGGGCTGCTCGGTGTCGAGCTCCGGGACCTCGTCCGGATTCCAGGCGACGGTCTTCTGAGGCGGTGGCTTCTTGTCCGGCTCGTCGACGTTCGACACGAGAATCCGTTCCGGTACCCGAGGAGTGATGGGTAACCCCATCGACCACCTCGAACGTACCAAAGCCGCGGAAGCTCGGTCAAATGTTTCGTAACTCTTGCACCCCGTGGATCCCGCGTTTCCTTTGGAGTCATGCCTTTACGCCGTACGGTCGTGCTTGCCTGCCTGCTCCTGGTCGGGGCGTGCTACACGCCACCAGACCGTCCAACCGCAGTCAGAAGCGGATCGATGGAGACGACGGAGCTCGTCTTACAGGCGGTGGACGCCGGGACCGGATCCCTTCTGCGCGACGAAGAGATGACCGTCCGGTACCTGGTCAGACAGCCCATCGTGTTCGATGTCGCCTCAGTGGACCGGGTGCCCACCGGCGAGCCCTACGAGATCCGGCACGAGGTCTCCGAGCCGAACCTGGTGCTCGAGGTCCGGCTGGAGGCCGACTCCTATCACCGAATGGACACCGTGCTGACGGTGTCGCGGGGCTCGTCGGCAGGTCCGTTGACCGTGCGCATGTCCCCTCGACTCGATCGCGTGGCCAGCGGGCCGACGGCTCGGCCCGATCCCGAGCCGGTGCCACCTCCTGTGGCGACCGGTGCCGATGCCGGTCGGGCAGCCATGCGAGCTGGCGATCGTGCGTTCAACCGTCAGGCGTGGTTGGAGGCGGCGGAAGCGTACCAGCGGATGCCTCCTCCGTCCAACGACATGAGCGAGTACGGTCGCGACTACCTTCAGGCCAAGGTCCGCCAGGGCGTCGCTCACATCAATCGCTCTGAGTTCGGCCGGGCTCTGGAGGTTTTCGAAGAGGCTACGGCCATGCGGCAGCCCGGCCCTCAGGCCTACCTTCGGCTCGCGCAGACGCAGTGCGCGGTAGGCCGCGTCGAAGAGGGGCGGGGGACATTGGCGCTTCAGGATCGAGCGAGGAACCGCCTCGGCGCCGTCGAGCAGTCCACGGTGGCGGCGATGATCGCCTACCAGCGGGGCGTGTGCTCCCACGGTGAGTTCGACCGAGCGCAGACGACCCGCGAGCGGGTCAGGACCGGGGCACAGGCCATCCAGGAGCTCAACGCCTTCGTGGAAGGAGCTCGACGCATGTCGCCGGTCCCGCCCGAAGTCGTCCGGGCGGTGGAGGACGCCGAGCAGCGGGTGGAGGACATCCGGCGGAGGGCAGGCGGCGGAGCCTGACCGAAGAGCCTAGTTGTCTCCTCGGGGCCAGGGCGCACCCTGGTTCTCGGCGGGGATGGGCCCGACGCCCATGAAGACGAACTTCTGCACGCGCTTACCCTCGTAGGTCTCCGTCGTGTAGATGTTGCCCTGGGAGTCCGTCGCGATGGAATGGACGGCGAAGAAGAGGCCGGGCTGGCGACCACCGCCACCGAAGGTCGTGAGGACCTCGAGAGACTCACGATCCATTACGTAGACCTTCATGTTCTTGCCGTCGGCGAGATACATGTAGGTCTGCTCGGGATCCTTGGAGAACGCGATGTCCCACGTCGATCCGTCACCGAGGGTCTCCGGTGCGATCCGGACCTCCTCGACGAAGGTCCCGTCCTGCTGGAAGACCTGGATGCGATCGTTCGGCCGGTCGCACACATAGACGAGCCCGTCGTTGGACGGCTCTGCACAGTGCACGGGGGTGCGGAACTGGTCGATGAGGGGGGCGTTGGGGTCATAACGTCCCGTGTCCTCGTCGCTGGGTTCGTTGCCGTAGGCGCCCCAGAAGCGCTTGACGTCACCGGTGTTGGCGTCGAGGACGGCAACACGTCTGTTGCGGTAGCCGTCGGCGACGTACGCCTCGCTCCCGTCAGCGTTGAAGGAGATCTTCGCCGGGCGACCGAAGTGCTCGGTGCTGTTGCTGCCCAGGTCCTGTCCCGGGATGCCGAACTGGGCCAGGAACTCACCGTCGCGGGTGAATTTCAGGATGTGGCCGTCGCCGGCACCGTTTCCGCCGATCCAGATGTTGTCGTTGGGATCGATGGTTATGCCGTGGTTCGACGCGGGCCACTGGTATTCGTCGGTGCTCTCACCACCCCAGGCGTTCATGAGGTTGCCCTCGGGGTCGAACTCGAGAATGTAGGGCGCGGGCGCGCAGCACTCGCTCGTCGGCGGGTCCGTGGCTGCACCCATCTCGGTGCGCTCGTTCAGGGACATGGCGCCGCGGTGGATGATGTAGACGTGGTCCCGTGAATCGACGCCCACGCCGACTGCCGAGCCCAGAATCCATTGGTTGGGCAGTGGCTGCGGCCATAGGGGATCCACCTCGAAGAGGGGAGCCATTCCGTCGGCACCGACGTTCTGGGCGTTGAGGTTCTCGATGGCCTCGGAGGCGCACGCGAGGGCGACGATGGTCGCGACCAATCCACCTGTGATGAAGGCGTTCCGCTTCTGAATCATCGGATCTTCCTCTTCGTCAGTTCTCGAGCTTCGACGGTCAGTTCTGGGAGCGCCTGCGGTCTTCCGGCCAGGCGGCTCCCATGTCTTCCTGCGCGACCGCGCCCATTCCCATGAAGCGGAATTTCTGAAGGCGCTTACCCTCGTAGGTCTCGGTCGTGTAGATGTTGCCCTCGGAGTCCACCGCGATGGAGTGGACTGCGAAGAAGAGTCCGGGCTGCCGGCCGCCGTCGCCGAAGCTGTACACGACCTCCATATCGGCGCGCCGAATGATGTGGACCTTCATGTTCTGCCCGTCCGCCAGGTAGATCCACGTCTGATCGGGGTCCGGTGAGAAGTCGATGTCCCACGTCGAACCCTGGGCGAGCGTCGCGGGCGCGAAGATGTGTTCGCTGACGAACGTGCCGTCGGGCTGGAAGATCGAGATGCGGTTGGACGGACGGTCACACACGTAGACGAGACCGTCGCTCGACATCTCGGCGCAGTGGACGGGAGTGCGGAACTGCTGCGGGGGCGCTTCGCCAGGCTGGTACCGGGGCGGCCGCTCATCCGTCGGGACGTTGCCGTAGGCACCCCACATGCGCTTGAACTCGCCGGTACTGGCGTCGAGGACCGCTACTCGCTGGTTGACGTACCCATCGGAGAGGTACGCCTCGTTCGCCTCGGCATCCACGAAGATCTTCGCCACCCGACCGAAGTTCTCGGTCGACGTGCTGGTCGGCGCCTCGCCAGGCGTCCCGTACTGCGCCAGGAATTCGCCGTCGCGGCTGAACTTCAGCACGTGACGGTCGATGCCGGCGTCCGTCGTACCGTTCCCACCGATCCAGACGTTGTCCATGTGGTCGACCGTGATCCCGTGGTTCGAGCCGGGCCAGGTGTACTCGTCCGTGCTCTCTCCGCCCCAGGCGTTGACCAGGTTGCCCTCAGGATCGAACTCGAGCACGGGGGGTGCGGGCCGACAGCACTGGCTGACCGGCGGGTCCTGGGCGGCGCCTGCCTCCTGGACGGCCATGAACTGATCGGGCGTGTTGCGATGCACGATCCAGACGTGGTCACGGGAATCGACGTCCACACCGATGGTGGCACCCATGATCCAGTGATTGGGGAGTGGCTTCGGCCAGAAGGGGTCGACCTGAAACTGCGGGGCCATGCCTGCGGCGGTGTAGTCCGCCGAGGTGGCGTCGTCGTCCATGGCTTCGGAAGCGCATGCCAGCGCCGCGACCAGAACCACGAGTCCCGCGCCCATCAGGGCCTTTTGATTCCACATTCCCGCCGCTCCCGAATTGTGATGACGATGACTTTCGGTCTCAGGGGCCCGCGAGCACAGCTTCGACCGAAGGCCAATAGCCTACGCCGCGGACCCGCTTCGGGCAATCGACCCGTGGCGTTGCCATGACTGGCATGGACACCACACTTGTCGGGCTCCGTCACTCTCATAGCTTCGCCGCATGATCACCCCGACCCCCTCAGCATGACGGACCCGATGCGACTCCGCCGCAGCGCCGCCCTGGTCGTGGCGCTCATTCTCCTACTTCCAACGTGGTCCGGCGAAGCCCACGAGATCCCCGCCGACGTGACGATCCAGGCCTTCGTCCGACCCGTGGGCGACACTCTGTCCATGCTGGTCCGCGTGCCGCTGGAGGCCATGCGTGACTACGACTTCCCCACGCGTGAACCCGGCTACCTCGTCGTCTCCGCGGCGGGGGACCTCGTGACGGAGGCCGCGGAGCTCTGGGTGGCCGAGTACGTCACGATGTTCGAGAACGAAGAGCCGCTGGGCCGGCCCACGGTCGCGGCCGTCCGGGTCGCGATCCCCGGGGACGGGGCCTTCGTCTCGTACGAGCGGGCATTGGCGAACGTCCGCTCGGCGCCGCTCGCCGATGGAGTCGAGCTCCCGCCAGGGCAGGCGATGCTGGACGTCCTCCTCCGGTGGCCCATCGAGTCGGCCGAGTCGGACTTCGCCCTCGAGTCCGGGCTCCAACACCTGGGGCTGAGGACCGTGACGGTCCTTCGATTCCTACCACCCGGCGGGGCCGAGCGGGCGTTCCAGTTCTCTGACAACCCGGGCCGCCTCGACCTCGATCCTCGCTGGCACCAGGCGGCGTGGCGATTCGTGGTCTTCGGCTTCGGCCACATCCTCGACGGCATCGACCACATCCTGTTCCTCCTTTGCCTCGTCGTGCCCCTACGCAGCTTCTGGGCTCTTGTGCCCATCGTCACGTCGTTCACCATCGCCCACTCCATCACGCTCGTAGCCGCCGCACTGGGGATGACGCCAGGGGTCCTCTGGTTCCCGGCGCTCATCGAGACGCTCATCGCGTTGTCCATCGTCTTCATGGCCTTCGAGAACATTCTCGGGACCACCCTGGACAAGCGATGGATGATCGCCTTCGGCTTCGGGCTCGTGCACGGATTCGGCTTCTCCTTCGCTCTGTCCGAGTCGCTGCAGTTCGCTGGCGCCCACCTCCTCACGTCGCTCGTCTCGTTCAACGTCGGCGTCGAGCTGGGTCAGCTCTTCCTGTTGGCCCTCATGGTTCCGATCCTTCGGCTCAGCTTCAGGTCATGGCTGCCGCCGGTCATGGGTGTGGTCGTCCTCTCCGCCCTCCTCGCCCATACCGGCTGGCACTGGATGTTGGACAGGGGTGGGGACCTTCTGCAGTACGACTTCGTCATGCCGCTCGTGAACGCTTCATTCGTCGCGACCTTGCTTCGGTGGATCATGCTGGCGGTCATCGTCGGGGGTACTCTATGGGCGCTGAAGGGGGTGTTCGGCTGGATGGACGAACGGGTCGCCACAGGGGGTCGGGATGGCGAAGCGGCGATACTGCCTGGCGCGACGGAGGAGGGGAGCGCAATCTGAGGGCCGAATCCAAAGGCCGGGCGACGAACCGCAGGTGTCCCCGGGTATCCAGATGAGACCATCCAGGAGCTCTTCCACGATGATCGTACGACGCACCCTCGGGGCCACTCTGGCCGTGATGACCTTCGCCTTCGTCACCGATCCGGCGACGGCGCAGATGATCGCGCCGAACCCGTACGCGCCGGAGCAGGGGAACTGGGGCGAGCTACCAGACGGCCGGCAGTGGGGAGCGGTCAGCGCCGTCTACCCCGCCAACGACGGCATGACCATCTGGGTGGCCGAGCGGTGTGGCGCCAACGTCTGCGACGACCCCGACGGTCCGGATCCCGTCCTCCAGTTCGACCTCGACGGAAACCTCCTTCAGAGCTTCGGTTCCGGCCTCATCTACTGGCCCCACGGCATCTACGTCGACCGCGAGGGCTACGTCTGGGTCGCCGATGCCGTCGGGTACGGGGCCGAGCCTGAGGGGCAGGGCCACGTCATCTACAAGTTCACCCCCGATGGCGAGATCGTGATGACCCTCGGCGAGCGGGGCGCTCCCGGGAACAGCCGTACCCAGTTCACGCGGCCCTCGGACATGATCGTCGCGCCGGACGGGAGCATCTTCGTCGTCGATGGTCACCACGCCAATGGAAACAACCGGGTCGTGAAGTTCGACGAAGACGGCAACTTCCTCATGGAATGGGGGACCACCGGCACCGCCAACGGCGAGTTCCGTGATCCACACGCCCTTGCCATGGATTCCCAGGGAAGGGTCTTCGTCGGTGATCGAGCCAACAGCCGCCTCCAGATCTTCACGCAGGACGGGGAGCACCTGGAGACCTGGCACCAGTTCGGTCGTCCCAGCGGTCTCTTCATCGACGAAAACGACGTGCTCTATGCCGCCGACTCCGAGTCGAACACCGGGCGGAACGCCGGGTGGCGCCGGGGCATCTACATCGGTAGCGCCCGAACGGGTTTCGTGACGGCCTTCATTCCCGACCCCGAGCCCGATCCCGACACGTCGGGGACCAGCGCGGCCGAGGGTGTTGCCGTGGATGCCTTCGGCAACGTGTACGGCGCCGAGGTCGGGCCGCGGCGGATGGTGAAGTACGTGAAACGTGAGAGCGGGCTACATAACTGAATAGGCGATACGCATCCCCGTGATCTCTGGGCGGTACGATGTGGTGCGTGCGTTGGGTCAGGGATCGTCGGGTCGGACGATGCTCTGTTTCGACCGGGAGGCCGGGCGTCAGGTCGCCATCAAGGAGCTCCGCTACGACCGGATCGACGCCTGGAAGCATCTGGAACTCTTCGAGCGGGAGGCTTCGGTACTCGCGCGGCTGGAGCACCCGGGCGTTCCGAGGGTGTTCGACTACTTCAAGGGGGACGAGGGCTCGGGGGCGGTCTACATCGTCCAGGAGTTCATCGAGGGGTCGTCGCTGAAGAGTCGCATCGACTCGGGACCAATGCTTGGCCAGGGTGAACTCGTCGAATTGGCCGACTCGCTCTTCCAGGTCCTGGACTACCTACACGACCGGGCGCCTCCGGTTCTGCACCGCGACATAAAGCCGTCCAACATCCTCATTCGCCAGGACGGATCCGTGGTCCTCGTCGACTTCGGGGGTGTGCTGCTGGGGTGGCACATCGCAGGATCCGAGGGGGCGACCGTAGTCGGTACGTTCGGCTACATGCCTCCGGAGCAGCTCCTCGGTCAGGCGGGGCCGACGTCCGACCTCTATGCAGTCGGCGCCACGCTCCTCCACGCCCTCACGGGGCGTGCGCCCACCGAGTTCTCCTACGAGACGGGTCGTCTCGAGGTCCCGACGAGTCTACCCCGTACCCCCTTGGTCAAACTCATCGACGCGCTGCTGCGCCCCGCCCCGCGCGATCGCCCTCGGTCGGCCCAGGCTGCAAGGGAGCTACTCTCCGGCCCTCCGGCCCCTGCGGCGGCCGCCGACCGTTCGGGGACGGCCGTTGCCCGACGCGAACCCACGGGGCGCGTGATCACGGTCGTGTCGGACAACGGTCCAAACTTCGTAGAGATGGGCTCACCGCCCCGTGACCCCAAGGGCGAGTTCTCGGACGTGTACCGGAACCTGATGAACCCGCTCTTCCCGGCGAAACGGCTCTGGTCCATGGGCGTGCACTTGTTCTGGGTCTCATTGGCGACCTTTGGCGCGGTTGGCACGGCCGGGATCTTTCCGCTGATCTACGCCAATTCCATCCGAAAGCGGAGGAAACGGTACGGCGACCTCTTTCGTCATGGACACGCCACCCGGGGTGTGATTCGATCCGCAAAGGCCGAGGCGGTCTACGCGAAGTTCAAGTACGAATTCGAGGTCGAGGGTACGGTATACCTCGCTTTCATGGACTATGCGACGGAGATGTCGCAGTTCTGGGGCGACGGCGACCACGTGCCGGTGCTTTACGATCCTGATGATCCGCGGAGGTCCTGCTTCGTCTACCGCTGAAGTATGACCGAGGCCCACACGGGGTGGTCCGGAGGGGCCCGGGACAGTGGGCGGCCCTAGAACTCACGCCAGTCGGAGTCGATGACCTTCCTGTACACTTCGGTTTCGACGAAAAGCTCGACGACCTCTGCGTCGAGCATCCCTTCCTCCGCTTCCCACCTGAGGATCTGGATGGCCTTCTTCACCGGCATGGCCTTCTTATAGGGCCGATCCGAGGCGGTGAGGGCGTCGAAGATGTCGCACACCGTCATGATCCGGGTCTCCAGCGGCAGGTGCTCACCAGTGACGCCGTCCGGATAACCAGACCCGTCGAGCTTCTCGTGGTGTCCACGCACGATCTCGGCCACCCGGGACAACTCCTCCGTCCACGGGATGTTGAGGAGGAAGTCGTAGGAGTGGAGTACGTGGGATTGGATCTGCTCCCTCTCGTGCTCGTCGAGGGAGCCGCGCTTGATGCGCAGGAAGTGGAGCTCCTCGGGCGTGAGGTACGGCCTCTCGACGCCGTCGAGGTCTGCGAACGTCTGCTGGCCGATCTCGTCGAGGACCTCCCCGGCTTCGTCATCGAGGACCCGAGGCACGTTGGCTTCCCGGACAGCCTCCCCGTACCGCGCCACGCGAGCGAGATCGCTCTTCAGCTTGTCGTCGATGGCCGCGATTTCGGCAGCGGCCTCATCGGCTCCCTTCCCGACGAGGGCCTCGGCGCGGGCTTCGCTCGCCGCCAGGCGGAGGATCACCCGGATCATGGAGAACCGGGCTTCGACCTGGGCGCCGAGTACCGGTGAGAGCTTGTTCTGCTTGATCAGTATCTCTTCGCGGACGCCGACCTTGCCGAAGTCGTGGAGGAGGCCGGCATAGCGAAGCTGCTTCAGCTGTGCGTCGGTAAAGAACGTGTGGGCAAACGGGCCCTCGGTCTGTTCGTTGACGAACTCGGCCAGGTCGCACGTCAGCTCGGTGACTCGCACAGAGTGTCCAGACGTGGTCGGATCCCGTCGGTCGATGGCCGTTACGGCAGCTTTGATGAAGCCGGCGAATAGGTTCTCGATGTCCTGGTAGAGCCGCCCGTTCTCGATGGCGACGGCGGCCTGCCCGGCGAGGGACGAGACGATGTCCACTTCTCGCTCCGTGTACGGCAGCACCCACTGATCTGCATCCTCGTCGTTGCGGATCTTCGCCTTCACGTCGGTCTTACGGTTGATGAGCTGAACGACCCCCACCACCCGGTCGCGGTGGTCGATCATGGGCACGACGAGCATGGACCTGGCACGATAGCCGTACTTCTCGTCGAAGGCGGCCCGGTTGAACGAATAGGGCACATCGTCCTCGAGCTCGTACACGTCGTCGAGGACGAGAGGGTCTCCCGTGGTCGCCACATACCCTGCGATGGAGGTCTCGTCGAGAGGCAGCCGGAAGGTGAGATTCGGCAGATCCGGAAGGGTATCTATTTGCGACGCGATGAAGTGGAGGACCTGGTCATCTTCGTCTTCTTCGAGGAGGTACAGGCTACCCGCGTCGGACCCGGTCAGGGAGCAGGCCTGAGAGAGGATGAGGTCGAAAAGGGTCAGGGGGTCGCGCTCGCCCATGAGCGCCATTCCCACCTTGCTCATCTCTCGGAGAGCCCTACGGGAGCGCTCGAGGTCGGCTTTGAGGGCCTCCACGTCGTCGCCGATCTGCGCGCCGGGAGCTTCTCTCATCGCATGAGCTCGTCTGCCTTGTCGAAGGCGGCGCGGGCCTCTGCCTCGTGTCCCAGCTCGGCGAGGATCTCACCCTTGAGCAGATAGAGCTCCGCGCTGAGCATGGCTTCGCGCTCAACTTCCTCCAGAGCCCGGTAGGCATCGTAGAAGAGGCCCAGGTCCCGATAGGCGACGACGGTGAGGAAGAGGCCATCGCTTTGCGGGTCCAGGCCGAAGACGGCGATCTGGTCCAAGTAGTCCTCGAGCTCCACCGATTCCTCGACACTCATGATCCGAAACTCCTGCTGCTCCACGGGCCGACCACCCCGTCGGCCTCCGGGAAACACTGTCCAGGCATAGGTGGCGCCGCGCTGAAGTGCGACGCTGTCGGGGAGGGAAAAGGCCGTGTCCTCACCCGCTTCGAATACGAACGGGCGGCCGGGTGTCGCGGCGACTCCTCCAGGCCCGGATACCTGTCGGAGCATGAGGTCGTAGGTGGCGCCGGGGGTGGACGTCCATGCGAACGTGGGTTGCTGGGACGCTACCACTACCCTGTTCCTCGGAGCGACTGCGGTCGTCTCGCCCGGAATCGGGCGGATCATTCCCTGGCGGCCACCCATGCTGGCATCGACGCTGGCTGCACGAGCAAGGGTAGTCACGGCCCGGGTGAAGATGTCGGAAGGCGCGGTCCCTCGAGGGAGCGACACTGTCGTCTCTTCGTCCACCACTTGCTGCTGGCCCGCGCGAGTGATGAGGATCGCCCGCGAGCCGATATCAGGGATGACCCCGTCGCCTTCGAAGACCGGTTCGCCCACCGCGGCCGGGGTAGAGGGCGAGGTTCCATGACGCACCTCGACGTCGCCTTGGACGCGGATGACCAGGGCCGCAGGCTCTTGGGCCATCGCTGGCAGGACCGAGGTTCCAGGCGCGGCTGCGGCGAGGAGCAGCCGAAGGAAAGCCGATTTCTTCATCCCATGTCTCCTGCGGATCCCGGCCAGCCAGCCGCCGGATCCTCCAATGTTCTACTTTTCGGTACGCCGCACCACGAAGTCCCAATCAGGGGGCGGAGGGGCGGCGAGGTTCTCGGCGCATCGCTCCACGTAGAGGAGGCTAGGTCCGTCTTCGGGACAGACCTCGACCGCAGCTTCGAAGCGGCGCTTCGCCTCTGCCCAATCATGCTCCTTGTAGAGCGCCATGCCCTCTTCGTAGATGGGGAGCATCCGCTCCTTGGCCGGATCCAGTTCCACGCCCTCCATCTCCAATAGCTCGAACACCTTCACCGGTTCGTCCTTGCCCTTCACCGCGATCGTGTCGAGCTCCCGGACCCGGTACGTCTCACTCGCCAGAGCCAGTGTGGCCTCCGAGACCATGTTCCGTGTGCCATAGGTCTTGTTGGCCGGCTCCAAGCGGGCCGCCAGATTCACGGCGTCGCCGATGGCCGAATAGTCGAAGCGGTCCTCCCCGCCGACGTTGCCCACGACCACCTCGCCGGTGTGCACGCCGATGCGTACCTGGAGGTCTTCGCGACCCCCACCGGCGCTCCACCGCTCATTGAGCGCCCGCATTCGCCGTTGCATGAGAATGGCGGTTCGCATGGCGCGGTCCGGGTGATCGGGCACCGTCTTCGGCGCGTTCCAGAAGGCCATGATGGCGTCTCCGATGTACTTGTCCAGGTAGCCTCCCTCGTGGAACACGACCTGGGTCATGACGTTGAGGTATTCGTTGAGGAGGGTTATCAGGTCCTGGGCGTCCATCTCTTCCGAAAGCTCGGTGAAGCCCGAGAGATCGGAGAAGAGGAGACTGAGCGGGCGCTTCTCGCCGCCGAGGGTGAGAGCCGACGGGTCTTCGGAGATCTCAGCCACTACATCGGGGGACAAGTATTTTCCGAAGGCGCCCTTGATGAAGCGTTTCTCGCGGCCTTCGATGATGGCGACGTACGCCACCGATCCTACGTAGGTGAAGAGGGCTCCCAGGGCGGGCGTGCCGATGGGGACCCAGGCCCCCACGCCGCTGAAGGACCCGAGCTCGACGCTCGGCATGAGGTAGACGCTCCCTGCCCAGGCCCAAAAGGGGACGACCCAGGCCAGGGAGATGGCAAAGGCCGCCCCGAGGGCTCCCAATGCCGTGCCCCACCAGAAAACCACTCCGCCGACCAGGCTCGCCAGGAGCGTCATCCAAGCGAGCTTGGCCCCGGTGCCCATGGGCCGCACGTAGCGACCGTCGATCATGTTCTGGAGGGCGTTGGCGTGGATTTCCGCCCCGTACATCCAGGTGTACTCGGCTTCGGTGCCGTCGTCACGTACTCCGGTATCCGCGTAGAAGGGTGTTCGAAAGCGGTCTTCGGCGTGAAAACCCGTCCCGAGAATGACGGTCTTGTCCCGGAAGGCTTCAGGTGCGAACAGGGCATAGTCCACCGCCGTGGCCGAGCCCTGGGCCACGAACGAACCGACTGGATCCGTAGTCAGCGTACCTGACGGCGGGCCCGAGAAGAGGATGCGGAACGGCACCACGGCTCCCCGGCCGCCCTCGTCGGTACCGTCACGCCACCCCTGAGGAACCTCACCGAATCCCTCGGGAAGTCCCGGTAATCCGATACGTCCGCTCTGCCATGCAGCAGCCAGCAGCGAATCGACGTCCAGGCCACGGGAGTGAGCGTACATCGCCAGGGCGAAGGAAGGCTCGAGGCCGTCGCCGGAGTGCACCGCCAGCGTGCCCACCCGGAAGGTCTCGAAGGATGCCGGGAGCTCCGCCGTCCCTACATCCAAGGCGACCTCCGTGAAGTAGGGGTGAGGCGAAGCCACCACGGGCCCCGAATCCGTATCCACTACGGGCGACACGAGGATCACGTTGCCGGCCCGGTCGATGGCATCACGAAGGCGGTCGTCGCCCGAGTCGATCTCGTTGAGGGCCGGGAAGAGCTCGTCGAGGTAGACGTCGATGCCGATGGTCGTCGCCCCGGCCCCGGCTACCGCGTCGACGAGCTCGGCCAGGTGGCTTCGGGGAAAGGGCGAGAGCCAGGGAGTCTCCTCGAAGCTGAGCTGATCGAAGAGGACAAGAACGATCTCGCTCTCCCGCTCACCCCGGCCCTCCTGAAACGACTCGGGCGTCGTCTGCTGACGGAGGTCGAGGGTATAGTCCTCGAAGGCCTGGACGCCGGTCAGCCGCCCGAGACCATCGCCGAAAAGCAGGGCAAGCCCGACGGCTCCCAGCACAATGGCGCCGACGGCGACGAGGCGACGGGTCTTCCTCATGAAGAAGGGCCGCGTTGCCTCAACTCGTGGAGCGCTCAGTTGGTGATCTCGTAGACCACCGAAGCGGTGCCCCAGTTGTCCAGGCGCACAGCGTCCCCTTCGACGCCAGCGGCCTGCTCGATGGCTTCGGTGATCTCCGCAGCGAGGTCGACGCCACCGCTGGCGTATACCTCACCCCTGGGGATGTCGACCTCGATAGGCTCCTCGGTGAGAAAGGCGCGCACCATGCCACCTCCCGCAGGTGGAAGGGCCTGGAATGCCAGGTCGCCGCCCGGGTAGCGGAGTACCTGGCCCGCTCTCACGCGCATGGCGGGGTCGTCGGCATTGGGAATGAGCACGGCGACGGTACCGTCGGTGCCCAGGTCCACGAGGGTGACGTAGCCGTCGCGGTCGGACTCGATCTCGAAGCTCAGCTCTTCGCCGATTCCGAACGAGGCCCGAGAGCCGGTTAGTCGCACGTCGAAGCCGAAGCCCTGCGCCGGATTCTCCATGTCGCCCAACGTCTTCGCCGCCGACTCCTTGCGGAGGATGCCGGCGAGACGTGCCATGTCGGCGGGCTCGACGCCGATCTCGGCGTGACGGAGGAAGCCATCGGAGCCGACGACCCGGAGCGCATCTCCTCGACGCCGCACGATGAGGTGGCTGAAGTCGGCCTCGTCTTCGATGAGCCGAACCGACGGTGCGTCGATCAACTCCTGTGTCAGCGCGTCGAAGAGCCTCGTTTCCACCGAGCCGACATTCACCAGGAGGGGGCTGTCGCCATAGACGAATGAAACGAGACGGGCACGGTCGCCGACCGACACCGAGCCCGAGGCGATCCGCGTACGAGTGGAGCCCTGACCCACCGTCGAGACGACGAGCCGAGCGCCGCCGTCGGTCTCGAAGACCGACCCAGGGGTGAGGCCAAGCGCGAGCCCGGCCCCGAGTGTCGCCGTGCGACCCCCGGCTTCAGTCACCGGAAGCGCCATCTCACCCCGCCCCGACGTGGCTCCGTCCACGAAGAAGAGCGGCAGGCTCTTGAGGTCTACGTCCTCCGAGATGTAGGGGTCCTGCTGGAAGCGGTTCCGCTTCAGGGCTTCGTAGGCCTCCTCGAAGACCTCCTCGTAGGTGACGTCTTCCGGCGCCTTCCAGAGCTGTTGCACCATGAAAGTGGTGAAGGCGCCCCCGTAGAATCCCTCTCGACCTTCGGCTTCGGGAAAGAACGCGTCGACGGCCATCTGGAAGGGTTGGGCCGCCGCGAGTTCGAGGACCCGAGTCCGGCCGGCGTCGAATCCCGACTCGTCTTGTGGTTGGGTCGGTAGGGCCCGGCGGGCTGCGCCGGCGGGATGCTCGATACGGTCCATATCCCGGTCGAGGAGCCGTCCACGACTGAAGGGGGTCGCGTCGCGTGTACCGGTTCCCGAATTACAGTTGTCGAGAAAGACGATGACGTTTTCGCTCGGGAGCATTCCCAGCCAATCGTTGAACTCGTCGTCGCTGATGTCGTTCTCGGTGCTTGTGGCGATGACGTCGGCGGGCGCGAGAGTCTCGTCGAGACCGTCGCTCTCGTCGCCGTCTTCGTCCCACATCTGGGACCCGTGGCCGGAATACCAGATGACGACGTTGTCACCGGGGCGGGCGTTTTGAACCAGCCAGCTGGTGATGCCCTCCTGGATGGCGGCCTTCGTGGCTTCGGCGTTGATGAGCATCCGGACGTTCTCTTCCGGGAACCCCGCACGCATGACGAGCACGTCGCGGACCCGCCGAGCGTCGTGCTCGGGTCCGGGAAGGTCGCCACCCTCCACGTCCTCGAGATGGATGTAGTCGCTGATACCAATGACCACGGCCCAGTGCGTGGGAGCGATCCTGTCGGCCGGCCCGAAGGCAAGGAGGGGCACGGTCAGGGTGACCGCCGAGAGGCGCACCACCGCGCGGGCGAGTCCCTTCACGGTCGATCCTCCATGGTGTAGTCGACGCCTTCCATCGCTCCCTCGACAACGAGTCCATTCGCTGTTCGGTCGGCCCGCTCTCGCATCTTCGCGATGATGGCCTCCAATTCGTAGTCGGTACGCGTAGGATCATGATGAAAGAAGAGCAGTCGCTTCACCCCTCCGTCCTCGGCCAGTCGAAGGGCCTGCTCGAAGGTCGAGTGTCCCCAACCGACGTGGCGTGGATACTCCTCTTCCGTATACATGGAATCGTGGATCAAGAGATCGGCATCGCCGACGAAGTCGATGATCCGCTTCTCGAAGCCCGGGCCCACCTCACCATACATGTCGCCGTCGAGCTCGTTGTCGGGGATGAAGCAGATGACGCGTCCCGCCACCGTGATCCGGTAGCCGATGACGAAAGACGGGTGGCGGACTCTCATGACCTCGATGAGGGCGTTACCCGTCTCGTACTCGCCCTCGTTCAGATGCTCGAAGTCCATCTTGGCCGCCACGAGGCTGAATGGCACCGGGAAGTAGATTGGGCCCAACTGGCCGGCGAAGAGGTTCTGGACGTCGATGTCCTTCTGCTTCGGACCGATGACCCGGATGCGGCCCTCGGGACTGTGGAGCGGAGCGAAGAAGGGGAATCCCTGGATGTGGTCCCAGTGAAAGTGCGTCAGGAAGATGGAGATGGCGTCAGGGGCGTGCTCACCGATGTCGAGTCCCAGAGGACGGATGCCCGAACCCGCGTCGAAGACGACGCGCTGCCCGCCGGCGTCGAGCTCGACGCAGGTGGTGTTGCCTCCAAACTGCACCGTCTTCGGGCCAGGGGAGGGGATCGACCCCCTGGTGCCCCAACACCGGACCGTGACGCCGTCGACGTTCATGCCATCCGGGGAGGCGGAATCCGGGGCACGGCTCTGGAAAGCGTTGTCGGTGGCGGAGTCCACGTAACGGTTGCCCGGCCGAGGGGGTGACGGTCCATGATGCCGGAAGCCCAACCCCGGCGTGGCGTTCTCCAATGTAGGGCGGCCTTCGGGCTCGTCGCGAGGACTTTCCCAGTGCTCGCGGCGTGCACCGCGTGTGCGTAGCTTTGTAACTCCCACGTTGACTGCTCAGATGACATCGCCCCGAGATGGATCCGACCCCCACCCCCGTGGTTTCCGAGAGTGCGCCCCCCGTGTTGACGCGTGAGCAGATCAGTGTCCGGCTGCGGGAGGTGGCCCTGTTCCAGGGACTCAGCCAGGACGATCTGTCGGAGCTCCTCGGGATCTCCGAGGCGGTGCGTGTCGACGCTGGCGAGTACGTCTTCGAAGAGGGCGAGCGTGGCGACCATTTCTACGTCATCGTCCACGGTAGCATCGAGCTCAGGAAGGCAACGGGATCGGGCTTCAAGAAGCTGGCGATCATGAAGGCCGGGCAGGCTTTCGGCGAGATGGCGCTGCTCAACCAGACCCCGCGGTCGGCTTCCGCATACGCCCTCGAGGACACGTATCTCCTGTCCGTCTCCCGGGCGGCCTTCGCGCAGATGCTGGGCGGTGACACGCTTTCGGTTCGGCTCCTCAAGAATCTGTCCAAGGCGCTGTGGGCCACTTCGGTTCGACTCGCCGCCCAGAACCAGACCCGGGGGTCCACCGACCACGATACCGGGCATGAGACGCTGGCGGAGTTCAACCGGCTACTGCGGGCCCGTCTTCTCCCCCGGGTCACCCCCAGGGTGAGCGGCTACGACATCGCGGCGGCGACTTTGGCTCCCCGGCAGGGCTCGGGAGCCACGGCGTGGGACTGGTTCGTCCTGACCGATGGCCGGCCGGCCTTCGCCGTCATGAAGGCGGTGAAGAATGACATCTTCGCAGCTCAGCGCCTCGCGGCCGCGCGCATGCTCCTCCGGAGCCTGGCAGCCGAGCCACAGCCGTCTCTGGGTTCCCTGCTCACGAAAACCTCACGCGGCCTGCGGGCCGGGTGGATCGAGGGTCTGTCCGGGCCCGTCATGGTCGGGATCGTGGCCTTGGCTGACGGTGCCGGGGAGTGGGCCGAGGCCGGGGCGATCACGGCACTCGTCGTGCGACGGGACGGTGCGGCCGAAGACCTCAGTCGTCACGCGCCTCCTCTCGGTGAGGACGGCGATCGGAACTACGAATCCGAGATCATCGTGATGGCTGAAGACGACTGCGTGGTGGCCCTTACCGATGGCCACTCGGACGCTGCGGCCTCGGTGACAGAGGCGCTCGAAGGTCGCGGAATCGGGAATGCTCGCGACGGCCTCAGCCGGGTGGTGGGGCGCGCCTCACCGGCCGACGGCTCCACCGGTGGCTCTTCTGACGTGAGTGCGTCGATCATTCGACGGACCGCTCCGTCCCGATAGGGGGTACGTCGTACGCCCCAGATGAGCCGAACCGGTTCGTCCCAGGGGTGAACCCCCACTGAAACCGAAAGACGAAGAGCCGATGGCTGTTACGGAAAAGACGATACGCGATGCCCTGAAAGGGGTGAAGGACCCCGAATTGGGTCTCGACCTGGTCGTGCTCGGCCTCATCTACGATATCGAAGTAGAGGGCGACCACGTGGACGCCGTCATGTCCCTGACGTCGCCGATGTGTCCCGTCGCCGGCGAGATCGTCAACAGTGTCAAGGACGCCATCGAGGGCGTGGAAGGCATTGAGAGCGCCGAGGTCGAGCTCACGTTCGATCCGCCGTGGACGCCCGACCGCATCAACCCCTTGATCCGGTCCTCCCTCGGGCTTTGAGGGCGGACGGGCCCATCACAACGTTCATCACGAGCTCCCGCCCTCAGGGCGTGTGAGCCATGGAAGCGAGAGGTTCATGAGCCGATTCACCGACGACGAGCTCAAGCAGAAGGTCCAGGATGGCTACATGGTGGAAAGCCTCGAGGACATGACCGAGGGGTACCGCAAGGCGCTCCGCGTGCAGCTCACCGTTCAGGCCGATACCGAACTGATGAGTGCCCCCTCGTACTGGATGGCGGCACGTCACGCCCCGTCGACCAACACGCAGGTGAGCGCCCACGCCATCATCCAGGACGAGCTCGCTCACGCGAACATCGCCTACCGTCTGCTCGAGGACATCGGCGAGTCCAAAGAGCAGCTCGTCTACGGGCGTCAGCCCCACGAGTTCAAGCACCCGTATGGCTTCGACCAGCCGCTGGACAACTGGGCCGAGTTGGTAGTGGCCAACGGCTTCTTCGACCGGGCGGGCATCACGCTCCTCTCCGACGTCCATCAGAACACTTCGTATGCGCCGCTCAAGCGCGCGCTCGTGAAGATCGACATGGAGGAGACGTTCCACCTCCGCCACGGCGAGGTCTGGATGCGCCGGCTGGCGAAGGCCGGCGGTGAGGCGCGGGAGCTGCTACAGCGGGCGGTCGACTGGATGTTCCCCATGACCATCGAGTGGTTCGGTCTCCCCGACGACCTCAAGCGCCACTCGGGTCAGCTCGACTACCGACTGAAGGGCCTGACCAACGACCAGCTACGGCAGGTCTGGATGGCGTCCACGGTGCCGCTCTGCGAAGAGCTCGGACTCGACGCTCCGGCACACTGGAATGCGGACAAGGAGGAGTACGTCCTCGACTATCCCTTCCCCTGCCAATACGATGCCGTCGACAAGCACTGGGCGTTCGACGAGGGCGAGATCTCGTGGGATGCCGTCTTCGAACGGTGGAAGGGCCGTGGACCCATGAACGAGATCTACGTGGAGTCCGTACAGCGCTCCCGTGGCGACGTAACGCGGTGGCTCGACGGCAAAGCGGCCTGACGGGATGAGCACGACGACGCTTCCGGTGACGAGACGGCGCGATGGGGGCCTACCCGTCCACGTCAGTGTCCACAAGAGCGGGGGACGCGATCTCTGGTCCTCCCCTCTCGCCGAGGCGCCGGAGGACCCCGTGGCAGCTACCTGGGAGGCGCTCCAGGAGGTGCTCGATCCGGAGATCCCCATCAGCCTCCCCGAGCTCGGCCTGATCTACGGTGTCGGGTTCGACGCCGGTGCGGTGACGGTGCGGCTCACCTTCACGGCCACGGCGTGTCCCTGCATGGAGTTCATCAAGGAAGACATCACCGACCGTCTCGAGTCGGAGCAGTGGATCGACAGGGTGCAGCTGGTCGAAGTCTGGGATCCCCCATGGACCAGCGACAGGATCACACCCGAGGGGCGAGCCAAGCTCCGCCAGCTCGGGGTCAGCGCGTAGAAGGCTACCATGCTTCTTCCATGGCATTCGCGGCCGGCATGTAGCCCCACCAAGGACAGGACGCAGCCAAGCACATGTTAGATAAGGTTTACGACGTCTTCGCCCGGAAGGATCGGGGCGACCAGCTCGTTCACATCGGCTATGTCGACGCCATGGACGACGAGACGGCCAAGGTCCACGCCTGGACCACGTACGACGAAGAGCGGTGGTTCGAGATGTGTGTCGTCGAGCGGACGGCCATCGTGCCGGTGAACCGCGACGACGGACCCTTCGCCAAGGCACGGAGGGCCGCCCACCATGACTGATGTGCTCGACGTCGATTCGTTGCCCGCCGTCGACCGCCGGGCCCTCGAGCGTCTCATCCTTACTCTGGCCGACTCCAAGCGGCTCATGGGCATCCGCTACTCGGACTGGCTCCTTGGCGCCCCCTCCATCGAGACCGGCATCGCTACGTCGTCCATGGCCCAGGACGAATGGGGGCATGCCCGGCTCGTGTACGCCATGCTCAAGGACCTGGACATCGATCCTGTCGCCGTCGAGCACGACCGGTCGCCCGAGGAGTACGCCTCCATCGGAGCCTTGGACCAGGAGATGCCCGATTGGGCGGCTCTGGTCGCGGCCATGGTTCTCGTCGATGGCGCCCTCACCACGGCCCTGGCGTCCTTCGCCGAAGGCACCTTCGAGTCGGCTCGTGGTCGCGTTCCGAAGATGCTGGCCGAAGAGGAGTTCCATGCCAGCCTGGGGACTGCATGGTACCGGCGGCTCGCAAGGTCCGAGGGCGACGCGCGACGCCTGCTCATCGAGGCCACCGAGGCGATGCTCCCCGATGTGCTGGCGTGGCTCGGAGCCGACGACGGGCCTGCGCGAGCGGTGGCAAATGCGGGGGTCATCGGTCCTGCGGATGAGCTGCTCGCGGCGTTCCGCGACAGGGTGCGCGACGTGGTGGCCCTCGCCGACATCGATGTCGACAGAGCGACGGCTACGACCGGGTGGGATGAGGCTCGTGGCCGTACGCCGGGGCATCCCGACGAGCACGCCGTGGAGCGTGTGCGCGGAGACAAGAACCGGGCGCTCTTCGTCGAATGACCGACGACGACCATGTGGTGGGACGACCGCCATTCCGCGAAGGGCAGGTGTCGGGATCCGCTCGTGGGTCGTTCCGGGCGAAGGAGCGTATGGAAGAGGCGCCCGACAGTCTGCCCGAGGCCCCGGACTGTCCGTTCTGTGATGGCGTCGAAACCGAGCTCATGAGCGCCTTTGGCGCTCACGCCTCGGTGAGCACCTACTGGTGCCGGGTGTGCCGGAGTCCGTTCGAGCTGATGAGGTGGCGGTAGGGTCGAACAGGCTACGGCGAAAATCGTCGTGGGCTGGCCGATGGCTCATGAGAGGCGCAATATGCGAGCCGCTCAAGCCACTCACGACCCAGACCTGAGACACCATGCAGAAACGTGCGATTAACCCGACCAACTGGCTCGAGGGCTTCAACATCCACCACGGGATCGAGGTGACGGGTGGGGAGCGCGTGCTCTACCTCTCCGGGCAGACCTCGACTACCGCCGAAGGGGCCCCGATGCATGCCGGCGACCTCGTAGCCCAGTTCAAGTTGGCCTGGTCGAACCTCAAGGACGCACTCGCCGAAGCCGACATGGCACCATCCAACGTCGTTCGGCTCAACTTCT
>JABDLS010000047.1 GCA_013002885.1 Gemmatimonadota bacterium
CGCCGGACGAACCGGACGAGGCCGAGCCGGAGATCATGGAGCTGGCCGGCCTCGCGCCGGACGAACCGGACGAGGCCGAGCCGGAGATCATGGAGCTGACCGCCCTCGCGCCGGACGAACCGGACGAGGCCGAGCCGGAGATCATGGAGCTGACCGCCCTCGCGCCGGATGAACCGGACGAGGCCGAGCCGGAGATCATGGAGCTGACCGCCCTCGCGCCCGATGAACCCGACGAGGCCGAGCCGGAGATCATGGATCTGAGCGCCCTCGCGCCGGACGAACCGGACGAGGCCGAGCCGGAGGCCGGGGAGCTGGTCGCCCCCGTTCTCGGCGAAAGCGACGAAGGTCCGGCCAGGACCGATGAGCCCGCAGAGCCGATCTACACGCGCACGCTCGCCGACCTGTACATCAAGCAGGGCTTCGATGACAAGGCGCTGGAGGTTCTCAAGGCGCTTCGGGCCCGAAATCCCGACGACACTGCCCTCGCCGACCGCATCGCCACGTTGGAGGCTGGCGGTACGCCGGAGATCAAGGTTCCGGAGGCGCAGATCCCGGGCGACGGGCATTCGGAGGACGAGGTCGAGGCTCGAGCACGCGAGTTGGCGGAGCATGGTCAAGACGGACCCGAGGCTGTCGATACGCCTTTCGCCTGGGATACGGAGGGATCGGACGATGGAGATCCCGACGAGCCGCCGGTGGGGGACTACTTCGACACGCTTCTGGCGTGGGAGGATCGGGCCGAGCCGTGAGGGTTGCCGTCATACACGGCCAGAACCTCAGGTTGCTTGGCCGTCGCGAGCCGGAAGTCTACGGCACCGACACCCTCCTCGACGTCGACACCCTCCTCGCCGATCTGGGAGCCGAGTTGGGCATCGAGCTGGAGACGTTCCAGTCCAATCACGAAGGTGAAATCCTGGACTTCGTGGACGAGGCGTCGGGTCGGGTGGACGGCTTCCTCATCAATCCGGGGGCCCTGACCCACACCTCCATCGGCCTGCGGGACGCCCTGCTGGGCGTCGACCGGCCCTTCGTGGAGGTCCACCTGTCCAACACCCAGGCCCGCGAACGCTTCAGGCGGAGATCATTTCTCTCGGGCGTCGCGACAGGTGTGGTTTATGGCTTCGGGGTCGAGAGCTATCTTCTAGGGCTTCGTGGGCTGGCCGCACATATCGGCGGCTGACAGACCCGCACCCAAAAATCGATTTCAAAGTAGATATATGGCCAGCACGGCGGACTTCCGTAACGGGATGGTGCTCGAGATCGACGGCGATCTCTGGGCCATCACCTATTTTCAGCACGTGAAGCCTGGCAAGGGCGGTGCCTTCGTCCGAACCAAGCTCAAGAACGTCCTCACGGGAGCGGTGGTGGACAAGACGTACCGCTCGGGTGAGAAGGTCAACGACGTGCGCCTGGAGCGGCGGCCGGTGAACTACAGCTACACCGACGGCCAGCTCTACTTCTTCATGGATGCCAACACCTTCGAGATGATCCCCATCGCGGGTGACCTTCTGGGCCCGGATCAGCTCAAGTTCCTCAAGGAGAACATGGAGTGCGAGGGGTTGGTGCACGACGGCAAGGTGATCAGCGTCGAGCTACCCCAGTTCGTCGAGCTGGAGGTGACGCGAACCCAACCGGGCTTCAAAGGCGACACCGCCCAGGGCGCCACGAAGCCGGCGACGTTGGAAACGGGTGCCGAGATCCAGGTTCCCCTCTTCATAGAAGAAGGCGACCTCCTCAAGATCGACTGGGCCGACGAGAAATACCTCTCAAGGGTGAACTGATGATCGATTTCGACTTCATCGAACGGCTCATTCAGGTGCTCGACGCCAGTAGCGTCGACTCCCTCGAGATCGAGCGCGGGGGCACGAAGGTCCGTCTATCGAAGACGCCTCCCATGACGGCTGCCCCCGTGGCCGTGCAGGCGGCGGCCCCGCCCGCACACGCTCCGGCTCCGGCAGGGACCGCCGGCCCGGACGGCGCCGCGTCGGGTGGGCAGATGTCGGGTGGGTCCGCCTCGGCTCCGCCGGCGTCCGACCTTGAAGAGATCACCTCTCCGATGGTGGGCACCTTCTACCGGGCCCCGGCCCCCGACGCTCCGTCGTATGTGGACGTCGGGGACAAGATCGCGCCGGGGGACACGCTCTGCATCATCGAGGCGATGAAGCTCATGAACGAGCTCGACGCCGAGATCTCGGGAGAGATCGTCGAAGTCCTGGTGGAGAACGCCCAGCCGGTGGAGTTCGGCCAGGTACTCTTCCGCGTCTCCCCGCGCTGACCTACAGACTCGGGCGGGTCGTTCCCAACGGGACGGCCTTGAAATGCAGTGGATCCCGTGCGGTATTGGGTCGTCGCGGGTCGCGGGGTCATGTCGGTGACCGCAGGACGCGTGTCCCTCAGGAGATAAGCACTTGTTCAATAAGGTCCTGATCGCGAACCGCGGAGAGATCGCCCTCCGCATCATCCGAGCCTGCCACGAGCTCGGGGTCCAGACGGTCGCCGTCTATTCCGAGGCCGATCGGGAGTCTCTCCACGTCCGTTTCGCCGACGAAGACGTCTGCATCGGGCCTGCGCCAGCTAGTGAGAGCTACCTCAACATCCCGCGGATCATCGCGGCGGCCGAGGTAACCGGCGCCGAGGCGATCCATCCTGGATATGGTTTCTTGGCCGAGAATGCCGAGTTCAGCGAGATCTGCTCGCGCTCTGATCTCGTCTTCATCGGGCCCAACCCCGACCAGATCCGCTCCATGGGCGACAAGGCCACGGCCCGGGCGACCATGATGAACTCGGGCGTGCCTACGGTGCCCGGTTCGGAAGGCGTGGTGAAGGATATCGACGACGCCGTGTCCATCGCCGACGAGATGGGGTTCCCCATCATGATCAAGGCGTCGGCCGGCGGGGGCGGGAAGGGGATGCGGGTTGCCACCGACCGCGACGAGTTCACCAAGCTCTTCACAGCCGCTCAGAACGAAGCTCGGGCGGCCTTCGGCAATCCCGATGTTTATTTGGAACGCTGCATTCTCAAGCCGCGCCACGTGGAGATCCAGGTCTTCGGTGATCAGCACGGACGTGTCACACACCTTGGCGAACGGGATTGCTCCATCCAGCGCAGGCACCAGAAGCTGGTCGAGGAGGCCCCGTCACCGGCTGTCACACCCGCTCTGCGCGAGGAGATGGGACAGGCCGCCGTCCGGGCAGCGGAATCAATAGAGTATGTAGGGGCGGGAACCGTCGAGTTCCTACTCGATGAGGATGGTTCCTTCTACTTCATGGAGATGAACACGCGCATCCAGGTGGAGCACCCGGTCACGGAGGTCACGACCGGGTACGACCTGGTGAAAGAGCAGATCCGAGTAGCGGCTGGGGAGAAGCTCTCGGTGCCCGACAACGTGGAGCATCAGCGCCACGCCATCGAGTTCCGCATCAACGCCGAGGACCCGGACAGGAACTTTGCACCGGGCCCGGGCACGATCACGACCTTCCATCCCCCGGGTGGCCCTGGGGTTCGGCTCGACACCCACGTGTATGCGGGATACACGGTGCCCCCTCACTACGATTCACTCCTGGCGAAGCTCATCGTCAGCGGCAACAGCCGGGAGGAGGCGATCGTCCGGGCTCGCCACGTGCTGGACCAATTCATCATCGAGGGGATCCCCACGACCATCCCCTTCCTCCGCGAGATCGTTGACGACGACGCCTTCGTGAGGGGCGACGTGGACACGGGCTTTGTCGCACGCATGCAAGCGGAGAAGGCCGCGGCGGAATGAAGATCGACACGTACTTCACGCCACCCGAGGTGGACTCCGGCGCCACAGTGGACGCAACCGTGGTTGTCATCGACGTGGTTCGAGCCACGACGACACTCATCGAGGCCTTGGCCAATGGCGCCCGCGCCATCTACCCCGCCGACTCCACCGAGGAGGCGGTACGACTCGCCTCGTCCATGGGGCGGGAAGACACCCTGCTCTGCGGCGAACGGAAAGGGGTGAAGGTCGAGGGCTTCGATCTGGGGAATTCGCCTTGGGAGTTCGACGCCGCAACGGTGAAGGACAAGAAGATCGTCATGTCGACCACCAACGGGAGTCGGGCGCTTGGCGCAGCAGCCGACGGTGCCAAGCTCCTTCCCTGCGCTTTCACGAATCTCAGCTCGGTGGCCGAAGCCATCTCGGGTGACGACCACGTGGTCATCGTCTGCGCTGGCCGAGAGGACCGTTTCTCACTTGACGACGCGTTGTGCGCGGGTCACCTCATCCAACGCACCATCTCCGATTCCGAGGAAGAGCACGAGCTCAACGACGCCGCCCGCGCCGTCCTGGCGCTTGCGTCGGCCCGGCAGGCCACAAAGCGGTTCCTGTCGTTGACGGCCGCTGGGGCATCGATCATCGAGATCGGGTTGGACGCCGATCTCGACATCTGCGCCGACGTCGACCGGCATGACTTCGTCGTTGAAATGAAGGACCGGGCCATTACTCGAGCCGGGGAATGACGAAGCGGTGATGGTGTTGAGGCGCCGATGCTGACCGAGGAACAACGCCGAGAGATCGCGGCGGTCGCACTTCTGGCCGTTGCTTTGCTCTTCTTCCTTTCTCTTCTGCCCGTCACAGTGCTCGGAGCGGCCGGGGAGGAGTGGTTTCCCAGCGGGAACATGATCGGCTTCCTGGGTGGGACGCTTCGCGGCCTTCTCCTGGCCTTCGTCGGCGTGTCTGCGGTGCTCGTGCCGATCTTGCTGGCGGTGGCCGGTCTTCGCGCCGGGGACTGGCTTTCGCCGGACCGCTCCCTCCGGTTGGTGGTTCTGTTCACCGGTCTCCTCATCCTCCTCCCGCTTTTTGCCTGGGTTACCGCTGAATCCCCGGTGGCCGCAGGTTGGCTGGGTACGTCGATGGGGGAGCCCCTCGTCGGCCTCGTCGGGGAGCTGGGCGCGCTTCTCATCACCGGAGTGCTCTTCGTCGCCCTGTCGGTCGCCACACTCAGCTGGAACCCCCTCCGGTCGGTTGGGCGGGGCGTCCTGGCCGGGGGAGACGTGGCCGGCCGGACGGCCAAGGTTCTGGCTGACAAGGGGAAGGAACTGGCCGAGATTCGGGCGAAGGCGCTAGCCGAGCAGCGCGAGGCCGCCCCGGTGGGCGACGAGCAGGCTCCCGTCGAGGGGTTCGAACCGGACTGGATGGAGGGGAGCGAGCGAGAGGATCAGTGGGATGGTGACCTGAGGGACAGCGAGCTGGCGTCACCCGCGGACCAGGCGACCGAATCGGGCGCGCCGACCGTGGGTGGTGAGGGGACGCACGACGATCGGACGGCCGACGCCGAAGCGAGCGAAGGCGCAGCCGTCGCCGATGATCCCTCTCGAGAGAGCCTCGAACTCCACGAAGACGATCTCGACGATCCCTATGCCGAATCCGGGATCGAGCACGAAATGCCACCCGTCGATCTGCTCAGTGCCCCCGAGACCCAGGATCGGGCCAGCATGGAGCGCCAATTGGAGTTGCTGGGCGATGTCCTCGTGGAAAAGCTCCGCACCTTCAACATCGAGAGCGAGGTCAGGGGGAGGACCACGGGGCCCGTCGTGACCCAGTTCGAGGTCGTACCGGCGCCGGGCGTCAAGGTGAATCGCATCGCCAATCTGGACGCGGATCTCGCCCTGGCCATGAAGGCCCGGACCATCCGCATCGTTGCGCCGATCCCGGGGCAGGGAGCCGTGGGCGTCGAGATCCCGAATCCGACTCCAGAGATCGTGAACCTCAGGGAGATCCTGGAGACGCCCGAGTTCCACCGGGCCAAGGGCGTCCTACCCCTCGTTCTGGGCAAGGACCTCAATGGCCGACCCTATGTCTCCGCCCTGGAGAAGATGCCCCACGTCCTTATCGCCGGGGCCACGGGATCCGGGAAGTCCGTCTGTCTAAACACGATCATCACGAGTCTCGTGTACCGACACACGCCCGAGACGCTTCGCCTGCTGATGATCGACCCGAAGATGGTGGAGCTGTCGGTCTATTCGAAGCTGCCCCACCTCCGGCACAACGTCATCACCGACCCTCGCGATGCCGCCGGTGTACTCAAGTGGGCGGTACTGGAGATGGAGCGCCGGTACGCACTCCTCAAGGCGAACACGGTCCGTTCGATCCAGGAGTTCAACAAGAAGGTGCGTGACGGCCAGCTCATGAAGCGCGTCGAGCCCAAGGGGCCCGAAGGAGACGAGAATCGGTGGATCTACGACGACGGTATCATGCCCTACATCGTCGTGGTGGTCGACGAGCTGGCGGACCTGATGATGACGGTCCAGTCGGAGGTGGAGAAGCCGCTGACCCAGCTCGCCCAGAAGGCTCGTGCCATCGGGATCCACCTCATCGTCGCTACCCAGCGACCCTCGGTGAACGTCATCACCGGTCTCATCAAGGCCAACTTCCCCACCCGGATCGCGTTCCGCGTGGCGTCCAAGACCGACTCCCGGACGATTCTGGACCAGAATGGCGCCGACGCACTCCTGGGCAACGGCGACATGCTGTTCCTGCCGCCAGGGGGCAGCACGCCCGTGCGTATTCAGGGCGCCTACCTGCCCACCGAGGATACAGAGCGCCTCATGGGTTGGTACGCGGACTTGCTGGAACGGCATTCGGAGGAGACGGCGGAAGCACCGGCAACGGACGAGCCAGACATCTTCGAAGAGCTCAAGAGCCAGGAGCTGGAAGACGCAACCGCCGTCCTGGAAGAGATCGCCGGAGACTGGGACGAGCTGTTCAGGGCCGCTGCGGAGGTGTGCATCATGAACGAAGGGGGTTCGACATCGTTGCTCCAGCGGAAGTTGAGCATCGGGTACGGCCGGGCGGCTCGCATCGCCGACCAGCTTCAGGACGCCGGTGTTCTGGGGCCCTCGGAGGGCGCCAAGGGTCGGGAGGTCCTGGTGACCATGGACGAGTTGGACGACATCTGCGGGCCCGGGTGATGCCATGAGGGCGTCCGCCTGTTCGCTGTCCTCCGTCGCGGTCAAGGCCGCCGCCGCAGCTGTGTGCCTCGTTGCGGCGCCTGTCGCCATCCATGCGCAGGACGGCCTCGCCATCGTCGACGCGGCCGGGGAACGCTACGCCGCCGTCGAAACCGTCTGCGCCGACTTCACCCAGCAACTGTCCGTTCCGCTCCTCGGTAGTGAACGCACTGGAACCGGACGGCTGTGCACCGGCCGTCCGAATCTGTTCTCCATGCGCTTTGACGAGCCGGCCGGCGACATCATCGTCGTCGATGGTGAGTCCGCGTGGGTGTACTTCCCCAGCAACGACGAGAAGACAGTAATGAAGGCTCCGGCGGAGCAAAGCGCCGGCGGTCGCGACTTCCACCGGGAGTTCCTGGTCGATACGGAGACCAAGTACGACGTGACGTACGAGGAGGTGGAGGTCCTGGAAGGGCGGCAGGCCCATCGGCTGAGGCTCCGCCCAAAACAGCCGGCCTCGTATCGGGCCGCCATCCTCTGGATCGACGAGGGTCAGCCGGTGCTACGACGCCTCCGTCTGGAGGAAGAGAACGGCAACGTGCGGACCATCACCCTGGATGACGTCGTCTTCGGCGCCGAGGTGGGTGCCGACTGGTTCACGTTCACGGTGCCGCCCGGCGCGTTGGTCGTCGAGCCACCGGGTTCCGGGGGGCGGCGCTCTCCGTGAACCGGACCCGCGACCTCCCCGTTTTTCCGGTGTCTCCCGATCCCGTGCGGCCCGGTGTGTCGGCGGACGTGTCGCCTGTGCATCACGAACTCGATGCCCAGGGCAACGTCGATGGACCTCGCATCGCGCTGGTCACGCTGGGGTGCGACAAGAATACGGTCGATTCGGAGCGGATGATGGGGGCTCTGGTCGGCCACGGGGCCCGGGTGTCGTCGGACGTCGAGGGTGCCGAGGTCGTCATCGTGAACACGTGCGGCTTCATCCAGTCGGCCAAGGAGCAGTCCATCGAGACGATCCTCGAGGCTTGCGATCTCAAGGACGCGGGACGCCTGAAAGCCGTGGTCGCGGTGGGGTGCCTGGTACAACGCCACGGCGAAGAACTCCGGGCGGAGATCCCCGAGGTCGATCTCTTTCTCGGCCTGACCGAACTCCCGACGCTGGTACCGCGACTGCGGTCCCGGGGGCTGCTACCGGAGGAAGACGCTTTCGTACCGGTCATGGAACGGCCGCTCCGCGTTCTCTCCACGGAGACGCCGCACACGTCGTACCTGAAGATCAGCGAGGGGTGCGACCATACCTGCGCCTTCTGCGCTATCCCCCTCATGCGGGGACTCCATCGCTCGCACCCAGTAGAGGAGCTCGTGCGCGAGGCAGCGGGCCTGGGGGAGGCCGGGGTGAAGGAGCTGAACATCGTCTCCCAGGACACCACCTGGTACGGACGGGACATGCGCCGGAAGGACCGCGGTGCGCCTCTCCTGCCGGATCTCCTCACGGCCCTGCTGGAAGGGACCGACGTTCCCTGGTATCGGCTCTTCTACATGTACCCGTCGGGTATCACCCGGGAGCTGGTCGACCTTCTGGCCCGCGAACAACGCATCGTGCCGTACCTCGACGTGCCTATCCAGCACGGCAGCGACCGGATCCTCGAGGCCATGCGACGGCCCGAGCGGCAGAAGACCATTCGCGAGCGGGTAGGCTGGCTGCGAGACGCGATCCCCGGGCTCACCCTGCGGACGACCGTCATCGTGGGCTTCCCGGGTGAGACGGACGGCGACTTTCGCGCGATGCTCGATCTGCTCGAAGAGATCGCGTTCGAGCGAGTGGGTGCCTTCACCTACTCGGTGGAGGAGGGGACCCGTGCCGCGGACATGCCCGGTAAGGTGCCCGATGATGTGATGGAGGAGCGGCTGGAGGAGGTGATGGAGCTTCAGCGAGGGATCTCCTTCGATCGCAACCTCGAGCTCGTGGGTTCCACCACGACCGTACTGGTGGACGAGCGGGTCGAGGACGGCGGCGAGTTCGCCGGTGTGGGACGGACCGTGGGCCAAGCCGTAGACGTCGACGGGGTCACGCACCTGCGAAGCCGATCCCCGTTGGCCGCCGGCGACATGGTAGAGGCCCGGATCGCCGAGGCCATGGACTACGACCTGGTAGCGGAGGTTATGGAGTGATGTCGAGGAGTGGAGTCGCGATGGGTCGTCTTCATTGGATCTGCCCGACGACCTTGGCCGTGGCGATCCTGGCTATGACTGCCGCCCCGGTGGCTACGGCTGCCCAGGACGTCGCCGACATCGACTACGAGCACCTGTCGTTCCGCGGCTTCGGGCTGGAGGTGGGATATGCTTGGCCGGATCGTCTGGAGGAGTCGTGGAGTTATGGTGTCCGGTTCGACATGGGCTACGCTGGTCCGGGCCTGCGTGTCCTTCCATCCATCACCTACACGGGCACACGACTCCTCGACGAGGAGGTCGTTGAGTTCGCGGATCGTATCGGCCGCCTCGTCGCCGACCAGACCGGTGGGCCGGCACCCGACCTCGACCTCGGGACGATCGAGTACACCGACATCGCCCTCGGCGTCGACGCCCAGGTCGTATGGGAAGTACCCTTCGACCTTCTGACCTTCGGTGGACTGGGCGTGGCCGCTCACTTCGTCGACGGTGACGGCGTCGCCATCAACGGCACCTTCGTGGAGAACCTCCTGGATTCGGTGGAACCCGGATTCAACCTCCACGTGGGCGCCGAGTATCCCGTGACGAACGCCATGCGCCTTTATACCGTGGGGCGATACGAACTCATGCCGGACCAGCGGTACGTGCAGCTTCGCCTGGGATGGCAGTTCATGACGGGACCCAATGCACCGGGAGAAGGCCGCGGCAATGAGTGAGAACGGACCGATCCGCGTCGGCATCGTAGGTGCCGGAGCCATCAGTCAGGTCGTTCACCTTCCCATCTTCGTCGAGCGCGAAGACGTAGAGGTCGTCGCACTGGCCGATCGTGACGCCCACAAGGCCGAGATGCTCTCCCGGCGCTACTCGGTGCCCATCGTCATGGATACCGATGAGATGCTCTCGATCGAAGACCTCGACGCGGTGATCCTCTGCACGCCGAACCACCTGCACGAGGAGATGGCCATTTCCGCCCTCGATGCCGGCAAGCACGTCCTCATCGAGCGGCCCCTGGCCACCACGTCCGCCGGTACGCAGCGGGTCGTCGACAAGGCCCGGGAGACGGGCAAAGTCGTCTCCATCGGCCTGCCTCACCGCTTCCGGCCCGAGGTCATCGCCCTCCGAAGTTTCGTCCAGGGTGAAGAGCTCGGCGACCTCCATGCCGTTCGTGGGAGTTGGCTAACCCGGACCACCCCGGTGGCGAAGACGTCGTGGCGAAAGGACCCGGCAGCTGCAGGCGGTGCCCTCGTCGATCTTGGGATTCCAGCCCTCGATCTGTGCCTGTGGACGACCGATTTCCCGGTCATATCGAGTGTGGCCTGCATCCTATCCAGGGGCAACGATGCCGTCGAGCATTCGGCCACGCTCCTCCTGAAGACGGAAGAGGGTGTGGCGATGACCCTCGAAGTGAGCAACCGCTATTTCGCCGCAGAGGACCGCTTCTACGTGCGTGTCATGGGCACCGAAGGCTCCGGGTCCCTGCCACCGCTGGAGGTGTATCGCCAGGTTGGCGGGCGCCCCATGGACGTTACGCCTCGTCAGCCACGTCCCAGGGGCGGCGAGAACCCCTACACCAACGCCTACCGCCGGCTCCTCGACGACTTCGTCCGCCAGATCACAGGCTTGCGCGACGTCGCAGTTCCGAAGGAGCAAGTGGCCTTGATGAAGGTGATCGAGGCCGCCTACCGATCCGCGGAGGAAGGACGGGAAGTCGAACCATGACGCCCCTTCGGGAGCCCACGTCGTAGCGCGGTACGCCCTTCCCGCGCTTTCCGGAGGGCTTCTCGCCCTCTGTTTCCCACCACTCCACATCGTCGCGCTGCCGTTCCTGGCGTTGGTGCCATACGGTGTGTGGGTAGCCGGTCTCACCGACGACCCGGCGGGGCAAGCGCTGGCGGTCAGGGGCACGATGGTCCTCGGGGGCCTTTACTTCGCGGGGATCTTCCACTGGGTCCCCCTCGCCCTCTACGCCGCCGACCCCGGCCCGGCTTCGACAGCGCTCGCGGCTGCGTCGTACGCACTGATCGTGGCGGGCCTCGCGGGCTTGGCGGGTCTCTTCGGTGGCATTCTTCACCACTCCGTTCGTAGCGGGGGGGCACCGCTGTGGCTGGGGCTACCCGTTGCCTGGACGGCTTTCGAGTGGACTCGGGCCCACCTGCCCGACAGCCTCGCGCTCCCGTGGCTCGGCCTGGGCACGTCACTGACCTCTGTCCCCGAACTGGTGGGGGCGGCCGAAGTCGTCGGAGCTCGTGGTATCACCTTCTGGATCGTCGCCGTGAACGGACTCCTCGCCACCGCGTGGATCCGCCGATCCTGGGCGCCTGCTCTCGCTGCTCTTGTCGCGGCAGCCGCCATCGGTGGGTGGGGCTTCTGGCGAGCAGGCGAGCTCGAGCCCCGGACGGTGGCCCGCGTCGCTGTGGTGCAGCCGGACGTGGCTCGTGGAACGAAGGTCGGTGTCGACACGCCGCGCCCCCAGGAGATCGCGGCAGCGTTGCCGACGGTGGGCGAGGCGTCTCCGGCCGGGTACGCGGTCCTTCCAGCTTCCGCCGACCTGGTCGTCCTTCCGGAGCTCTTCATACGGGCGAACCCCCTCTCGCCGTCGGCTACGGGCATCGTCGCCGCCGTCAGGGAGTTCAGCGGTGCGGTCGGAGCTCCGGTCCTCTTCGGAGCCCTGGGCTCGATGTCCTACAACTCGGCTTTTCTTCTTCGACCCGACGGCCTCACTCCCTTTCGCTACGACAAGCGGCATCTCGTCCCGCTGGTGGAGCGAGTCCCGTTTCAGCGTCGGGAGTCGGGCTACGAGGTGGGCGAGGGTTGGCCGCTGGCCGAGGTCTCCGGTGTCCGCTACGGTGTCTTCATCTGCTACGAGTCGAGCTATCCGGGTGTAGCGCGGGCTCTCCGGCTCCAGGGTGCCGATGTGCTCGTGAACATCACGAACGATGCGTGGCTCGAGGGCATGGATCCGTTCCGGCGCACCGTCGCGCTTTGGCAGCACCCGGCACACCTGGTAATGCGGGCGGTCGAGGGTCGGGTGGGTGTAGTTCGCTCTGCCGCGACAGGTCTCTCTCTCTTCGTGGATCCCGTGGGTCGCATCTACGGGGCCACGGAGTTGGGGTCTCCCTCGGTCAGCCTGGAGGGGGTGCAGACGGTCGCAGGCCTTACGATCTACCACCGCCTGGGCGACGTCATAGGTGTGGCCTGCACCCTTTTCGCCCTGTTCGTTCTCGCACGCCTTCTGCTGCGGGGTCGACTCGGGTCCGACCGTCGACGGTGCCCATCCCTGGACCCGCACGGGTCGCGCGTTTAGGTTTTCCAGGCTATGCCTCGTCCTTTCCGGGTACGAAGGCACCGAAATCTCGGGCCGACGCGAACAGATCGCGCGGCCCGGTTCACTTCGTCGTTTTGGAGCAGGAAATGAAGCAGGGCATCCATCCCGAATACATGGTGGCCACGGTGGTGTGCGCCTGCGGAAATCGGTTCGAGACCATGTCCACCCAGGAAGAGTTGCACGTGGAGATCTGCGCCGTGTGCCACCCCTTCTACACGGGCAAGCAGCGTCTCGTCGACACCGCCGGTCGCGTCGACCGCTTCAAGAGGAAGTACCAGAAGGACACGGCCGAGCCCGAGGCTGCCGCACCCGACGCCACTGAGCCTGAGCCTGCCGAACCCGAGTCCGTGTCTACGGACGAGGCTGACGAGGCAGAGACGGCAGAGGCCGAGACCGCCTCCTGAGTGCACCGATACCGGTGCACTGACCGGTTCGGCCGCCTGAGCGGACGAACATGATGAAGGCTTCCACTCTCGATCCCAGACTCGACGGGCGCCTCTCCGACGCAGAGCGTCGCTTCGAGGGCATTGAAGAGGCCCTGGCCAGCCCTGAGGTCCTCTCCGACCACGACAAGCTCCGTGAGTTGGGTCAGGAGCGCTCTCATCTCGAGCCCATCGTCACCACCGGACGTGAGCTCCGGGTTCTAATCGAGGAGCATACGGGTGCCGTCGAGCTGGCGGCCGAGGCCGACGATCCGGAAATGCGGACCATGGCCGAGGAAGAGGCAGAGTCCCTCACCCAACGTATCGAATCGCTGACCCAGGAGGTCAAAGAACTCCTCATTCCGCCCGACCCCTTGGCCAATCGGCCTGCGGTAGTGGAGGTCCGAGCCGGGACCGGTGGTGACGAGGCCGGGCTATTCGCAGCCGACCTCATGCGGATGTACCGGTCGTATGCCGAGAGACAGGGGTGGTCGATGGAGCTCGTGAGTTTTTCCGAGGGCATCCCAGGGTCCATCAAGGAGGCCATCTTCACCCTCCGCGGCAGGGGGGTCTACGGTCGGCTTCGATACGAATCCGGAGTGCACAGGGTGCAGCGCGTGCCCGCCACCGAGAGCTCGGGCAGGATCCACACGTCGGCCGCCACCGTCGCCGTGCTGCCCGAGGCCGAGGAGGTGGATCTACAGATCGATCCCAACGATCTCCGGATCGATGTCTTCCGATCGTCAGGGCCTGGCGGGCAGTCCGTGAACACGACGGACTCCGCGGTTCGCATCACACACCTGCCGTCTGGCCTCGTCGTGTCGTGCCAGGACGAGAAGTCACAGCACAAGAACAAGGCCAAGGCACTGAAGGTGCTGAGGAGCCGCCTTCTGGATCACATGATCTCGGAGAAGGAGGCCGAGCGGGCCCGGGAGCGGAAGACGCAGGTGGGAACGGGTGATCGGTCTGCGAAGATCCGGACCTACAACTTTCCTCAGAGCCGTGTGACGGACCACCGCATCGGGCTGACGCTCTACACTCTCGACGACGTATTGGGTGGGGACCTGGACGAGCTCATCGCGGCGCTGCGCCTGGCAGACCAGGAAGAACAGATGGGCGAAGCGTGAACGACGCGCCCAGCTCCCTCGCGCGCGCAGCGGACGCCCCCGACGACGACGTATGGTCCATCCTCCGAATGATCCTTTGGAGCGCCGAGTATCTCGGGGGCAAGGGTGTCGAGACCGGGCGTCTCGACGCCGAGCATCTTCTGGCCCACGTTCTCGGGATGCAGCGGTTGCAGCTCTATCTGCAGTACGAAAGGCCGCTGACACCGGATGAACTGGACGCCTACCGGCCCCTTCTCAAGCGTCGGGCCGCGAGGGAGCCGCTCCAGCACATCGTCGGCGTGCAACCGTTTCGAGAGCTTGACCTCGAGGTCGACGGCTCGGTCCTGGTGCCGCGACCCGAGACCGAGGTCCTCGTCCAGGCCGTCCTGGATTGGGCCAAGGAGTCGGGAAGGCCCGACCTCCAGGCTCTCGACGTGGGTACGGGCTCCGGAGCGATCGCCCTCTCTTTGGCATTGGAGGGTCCCTTCGCTAGGGTATTAGCCACCGACGTGGACGAAGGCGCGCTGAGGATGGCCCGTAAGAACCGTGCGTCGGCCGGGTTGGACGAGCGTGTGGAGTTGAGACCCGGAGATTTGTTCCAGGCGCTCGGGGACGACGAACGGTTCGATGTCGTCGTCTCGAATCCGCCGTACATCCCCGAGGGCGAGGCCGACGGACTCCAACCGGAGGTGCGTGAGTGGGAGCCCCGAAGGGCGCTCTTCGGGGGGACGGACGGCCTCGATGTCTTCCGCGGCCTCGTGGACGGGGCTTCCAGGCACGTGGTGCCGGGTGGGCTGCTCGCCCTGGAAGTCGGGCTGGGGCAGGCACCGGCGGTGGTGGAGTTGATCCAGATAACCGAGAAGTACGATGTGCCGAGGGTCCTGAGGGACTACTCGGGCCGCGAGAGGTTCGTGCTCGCGCACGGACGCCGATAGACGAACTTTACGAGGCGAGGGCCGCGTTGGGCCCGGCGCACCATGAGGAGGACAGGAAGATGGCAGGCATCTACGACATGGCGAAGGAACTCGGAGCGGCTCTGGCCCGCACCGACGAATACCAGGCACTGAAGCGGGCCTCTGACGCTGCCGAGGACGACCGCGAGCTGGTCGAGCTACGCAACAAGCTCCAGTCCCTGGAAGCTCAACTCGAGAGCGAGCTCCGAGCGGGCAAGGAGCCAACCGAAGAGATGAAGAAGGAGTACACGGAGGCTGCCGAGCAGCTCCAGGGGATGGCGTCGTTCCAACGGGTCGTCGCCGCCCAGACGAACTTCGAGAAGGTCATGTACAAGGTGAACGAGACCGTGGCGAAGGGCATCGAGGAAGGTGCCCAGAGCCGTATCATCATTTCTTCCTGATCGACCCTGCGGCGTTCGCGTCGTGATACCAAGAAACCAGTCGAGGATACGTTGAAACAGCCTACCGAGATCAAGTCTGCCGACGGTAAACTGGGCGTCCTGCTCCCCGGGTTCGGAGCCGTCGCCACCACCTTCGTCGCCGGCGTGGAAGCAGCCCGTAAAGGCCTTGCGGCTCCCATCGGAAGCCTGACGCAGATGCAGACCATCCGCCTTGGTAAGCGGACCGACGGGAGGTCTCCCCTCATCAAGGATTTCGTGCCCATCAGCGGCCTCGATGATCTCGTCTTCGGAGCCTGGGATCCCATCCCGGAGGACGGCTACGAAAGCGCCCTGACGGCCGGTGTGTTGAATCGCTACGAGCACCTCGATCCCATCAAGGACTTCCTCTCGTCCATCGAACCCATGCCGGCGGCCTTCGATAAGCGGTACGTAAAGAAGCTCGACGGCTCGAACGTGAAGGCCGCAGGCAGCAAGAAGGAGCTGGCCGAGGCTCTGCGCCAGGACATCCGCGACTTCAAGGAGGCCAACGGCTGCGAGCGTGTGGTCATGGTGTGGTGTGGCTCCACCGAGGTCTATATCCGGCCCGGGGCCGTGCACGAGTCCATCGAAGCCTTCGAGAAGGGGCTCGAGGACAGCCACGACGACATCGCGCCGAGCCAGCTCTATGCGTATGCGGCCATCATGGAGGGCGTGCCGTATGCCAACGGGGCTCCGAACCTCTCGGCGGACTCGGCCGCCTTGGAGGCGCTGGCCAGGCGTGAGGGCGTCCCCATCGCGGGAAAGGACTTCAAGACCGGCCAGACCCTCATGAAGACGATCCTGGCCCCGGGGTTCAAGACCCGCATGCTCGGCGTCTCGGGTTGGTTCAGCACCAACATCCTGGGCAACCGCGACGGCGAGGTCCTCGACGACCCGGAGTCGTTCAAGAGCAAGGAGGTCTCGAAGCTGGGCGTTCTGGAGGAGATCCTCCAGCCGGGGATGTACCCGGAGCTGTACAAGGACCTCTATCACAAGGTCCGGATCAACTACTACCCCCCGCGTGGCGACAACAAGGAGGGGTGGGACAACATCGACATCTTCGGATGGATGGGCTATGACATGCAGATCAAGATCGACTTCCTGTGCAGGGATTCGATTCTGGCCGCGCCCATCGTCCTGGATCTCGCCCTCTTTCTGGACCTTGCCGGCCGTGCCGGTATGAGCGGCATCCAGGAGTGGCTGTCGTTCTACTTCAAGTCACCGCAGACCGCCCCCGGCCTGTACCCCGAGCACGACATCTTCATCCAGCACAAGAAGCTCAAGAACACGCTGCGCTGGATGATGGGTGAAGAGCCCATCACACATCTGGGCGTCGAGTACTACGACGACTAGTCGGTGGCGCGAAGCCGAGTAGCCGTGAAGAATCGCGAGACGAGAGACGAAGGCATGCGGGATGGATCGCGGTTCGTCGTTCTGGAGGGGGGGGATGGTGTCGGCAAATCAACCCAGATCGCCCTTCTCTCTGGCTGGCTTGGGGCCGTCGGACTCCCTCATCTCACCACGAGAGAGCCCGGTGGCACCCCCGTGGGGGAGGCGATTCGGGAGATCGTCCTGGGCCGCTCTGATCTGGACATCGGGCCCGAGACCGAGCTGTTCCTCATTCTCGCGGCTCGGGCGGCCTTCGTCCGCGATGTGGTGCGGCCGGCTCTGGCCGAGGGCAAGACGGTAGTTGCCGATCGGTTCTCGCTTTCGACGCTCGCGTATCAGGGCTACGGGCGGGAGTTGGACCTGGACCACGTCCGTGAGGCCGATGACCTCGCCCGCGGAGGGCTCCGGCCCGACCTATGCCTCGTCCTCGACCTTCCTGCAGAGGAGAGCCGCGAGCGCCAGAGACGAGGAGTGGATGAGGCCGACCGCATCGAGCGGGAAGGACGAGACTTCCGGGAGCGCGTTCGCCGAGGGTACCTTGAGTTGGCGGACACGGAGCCCGATGTGGAGTTGGTAAACGCCCGGGGAACCCCGGAGGAAGTCCACGAAAGGATCCGCGACCGACTGCTCGCGCGCTTCCCCGGGGTCTTCCGAGGTGGTGGCGCGACCGATGCGCAACAGGTGGGGTAGAGGGGAGTAACGGGGGAACGCACCGAGGATGAGCCACTCATGAACCGCAGCATCGTCGCACCGATCTTCATCGTCCTCCTGTCCGTTACGGCCGGCGGCTGGCTTCTCCAGCAGGGGGTCGACCGGGCGGAAAACATCTACGTTCGCGTCCGTGTCCTGCAGGAGGTCGTCGATCGGGTCGAGTCGAGCTTCGTCGACGAGGTCGACCCCGGGGCGCTCTACGAATCGGCCATCGACGGCCTTATTCGCGACCTTGGCGACCCGCACTCGTCGTTCCTTCCGGCCGATGAGTACGAGGACCTCAGGATCCGGACCGAAGGGGAGTACGGCGGCGTAGGCCTCGAGGTGACGGAGCGCAACGGCTATGTGACCGTTGTGAGCCCCATACCCGGCGGCCCGGCAGGGCGAATGGGAATCCGCGCCGGCGACCAGTTCTTCGAGATCGAAGGAGTCCCTGCCGACACCATGGTCACGGACCAGGCCGTGGAGCTTCTGCGGGGTCGCCCCGGCGACGAAGTCACGGTGAAGATGCTACGCCCGGGCCTCGATGAGCCCATCGAGTTCACGATCAACCGTGAGGTCATCCGACTCATGGCCGTGCCGTTCGCCGTCATGCTCGATGGCGAGATAGGGTACGTGCCCCTCCGAACGGTTCGAGAGACCTCGGCGGAGGAGGTGCGTGCCGCCGTGGACTCTCTCCGCGACGCAGGCATGAATGCCCTCATCTTCGACCTTCGAGGCAATCCAGGCGGGCTCCTGGATCAAGGTATCGCTGTCTCTGACCTCTTCCTGGAGCGCGGGCAGGGAATCGTAGAGACGCGGGGGAGAGCCGGCGATCAGAACGAGACCTTCCAGGCGTCGCGTCCGGACCGTTATCCGGGCCTGCCGGTCGTAGTGCTCGTCGACGGCGGAAGCGCCTCGGCTTCGGAGATCATCGCCGGTGCTCTCCAGGACTACGATCGAGCCGTCCTCATCGGCGAGACGACGTTCGGCAAAGGCTCGGTGCAGAGTTTGTACCGCCTGACGGGCGGCGACGTCCTCCGATTGACCACTGCCAAGTGGTACACCCCCATGGGCCGGTCCATCCACCTGGATCCCGAGGTGCGCAGCAACGGCGAGCGGTCCCACACCCTCTCGATCTCCGGTCAACTCGTCGATCCGGTGGAGTTGGATGGACGACCGACGTACGAATCGGCGGCAGGACGCACGCTCTACGGCGGCGGTGGCATCACGCCCGACCTGTTCGTCATGCCCGAGACGTTGTCGTCGGCAGAGGTGTCCGCAGTACAGCGCCTGTTCGCGCGTGGGGGCGGCTTCTCGCTCGCCCTGTTCAACTACGCGGTGGATTTCGTGTCGCGGCATCCCGATCTGGAACCGGGCTTCAGCGTGTCGGCGGCCGACCTCGCGGATTTCTTCGCCACTCTCCCCGACTTCGGGGCCGGCGTCGATCTCGCCGACTTCGAAGGTGCCGAACGTTTCGTCCGCTACCAGCTCGAGGGCGAGATCGCTCTCCAGGCTTGGGGGGAGGCGGGACAGTTCCGGCAGTTGCTGAGACACGACAGGCAGGTCGCCCGTGCCATCGAGGTGCTCCTGAGCGCCGAGACCCCCGCGGATCTCATCGATGACGTTGCCACCGAGACGTCCGACCAGCTTCCGGACTCAGGCGCGTAGGCGCGGGAGGCCAAGCTCCGTCGGCGCTGTCAGGGAGGCACCCCAACGGCGCCGTTGCGAAGGCCACACACGCAAGCCGGTTGGGGCATGGCGTCGCCCGAAGCCCTTCGTTCGATTCCATTCCATGAACAACAGACCCACCTACGCCCATGAGTGACGTCGAGGTCGTCCGCGGTGGCGTCGTTGAATCTCGCCACAGCGTCCATGTTGCCGTGGTCAACGCTGATGGAGCGCTCGTGGCGGCCCTTGGTGATCCATCGGCTCTCACGTACTACCGCTCCGCGGCAAAGCCCATGCAGGCGCTCCCCCTGGTGGAGGAAGGAATCGCTGATCGGTTCGGACTCACCTCTGAGGAGGTCGCCCTCTGCTGTGCATCCCACGAGGGAGAAGCCCGGCACGTCGAAGGAGCCCTGGCGATCCTGGCGAAGGCGGGGGTTGATGCCGATCTCCTCCGCTGTGGGCCCCATCCACCGTATTCTCGCCAGGCGGCCATCGAACTCATCCGGGCCGGCCGTGAGCCGGCCCGGGTCCACAACAATTGCTCGGGCAAGCATGCGGGAATGATCGCGCTGGCCGTGGGTATGGGCTGGGACCCCCTCGACTACCACCTGGCGGATCATCCCGTTCAGCGGAGGATGATCGAAGAGGTCGTGCGGTGGTCGGGGCTGCCCGAGGATCGACTTCCGACGGGAGTCGACGGGTGTGGTGTGGTGTGTTTCGCCGCTCCACTCAGGGATATGGCCCGCTCGTTCGCCACGTTCACCAGCGATGCCGACGAGGGGGGCGAGGCGGCCAAGATCGTCGCTGCCATGACGTCCCATCCGTTCATGGTCGGGGGAACGGGCCGCACCTGCACCGACGTCATGGACGTCGCTGGCGACGCGGTCTTCGTGAAGCTGGGGGCCGAGGGCGTCTACGGGGGTGGCTTGCGGGGTCGAGGGGTGGGCTTCGCCCTCAAGGTCGTCGATGGAGGACGTCGAGCGGTAGAGGTGGCCCTGATCCATGTGCTGGCGTCTCTCGGCGCGCTGAGCGAGGACGACGTGGCGGCTTTGCGGCACCACGGCAGACCGACGGTCCGGAATACTCGAGGGGAGGCTGTGGGCGAGGTCCGGCCTGCCTTCGACCTCTCCATCTACGCCACCGAGGGAGTCTGACGTGTTCGTCGATCGCGCCGTCATCGAGGTGAAAGCCGGCGTCGGGGGGTCCGGCGCCGAGGCCTTCCGGAGGGAGTCGGGAGTCCCGCGGGGCGGGCCCTCGGGAGGCGACGGGGGGAAGGGTGGGGACGTGATCCTGCTGGCGGACTCGCAGCTCACGACGCTCCTGGACTACAGCTATCGCCGCCACTACAAGGCGCCCCGGGGGATGCACGGGGAAGGGAGCAACCGAACGGGGAAGTCGGGGGAGGATCTGATCCTCAAGGTCCCGCCTGGGACCGTGGCCTACGACGACGAGACCCACGAGCTCCTGGGGGAGCTTCTGGACGACGGTGAGTCCGTCGTCATTGCCCGGGGCGGCCGGGGCGGCCGGGGGAATGCTCGCTTCAAGACCGCCACGCACCAGGCGCCCAGGCGTTGGGAGCCCGGCGAGGAAGGCGACGAGCGCCGTGTCAGGCTCGAGTTGAAGCTCATCGCAGACGTGGGACTCGTCGGGGAGCCCAACGCCGGGAAGTCGACGCTCCTCGCGACCGTCACGGCTGCGCGGCCCAAGGTCGCCTCGTACCCGTTTACGACCCTGTCACCCAACCTCGGCGTGGCGCAGCTGTCCGACTACAGGACCTTCGTCATCGCCGACATCCCGGGGATCATCGAAGGAGCCCATGAGGGCAAGGGACTGGGCCACCAGTTCCTGCGACATATCGAGCGCACCAGGATCCTGCTCCTCATGATCCCCGTCGATACGCCGGACCCTCAAGCCGAGTACGGCCGGATCCGCGAGGAGCTGGGGGCCTATTCCGAGGATCTCGCTCGGACACCCTTCGTGGTGGCGCTCACCAAGGTCGACCTTCTGGGACCCGAAGATGACCTGCCGGACCTCGATGCGGATGATGCCCTCGACGTGGTATACCTCTCGGCGGTCGCAAGGAAGGGTCTCGACGAGCTCCTCGAGCTGCTCTGGAAACACAGTCAATCTGTCGTCGCAGAAGAGAGGGGCTCTGGCGACGGAGCCGAGGAGTGGTGGAACCCATGAAAAGGGTTGGCGGGCGGGCATGAGCGCGTTCGAGCTCCTCCTGCTGGAGCAGCTCCCGGGCGTCGGGCCAGCCACCGTTCGCAGGCTCGTCCGTCGCTTCGGTGACGCCGGAAAGGCCCTCGAGGCCGCTGATGCATCCTTTGCAGCCACCGTTGGGGGAGCCCACGCGCGCGCTTCGGCCCGGGCCCGTCGGGACCCGACTCGGCACCACCGGGTGCGCGACGCTTTGAAACGAGCCGCGGCCACGGAGACAGCTGTGGTGTCCTGGGACGACGACCTGTACCCCGCGGCACTCCACCACCTCGCCGATCCTCCTCCCGTCCTCTTTCTCGCGGGGCGATTGGAGCTCCTGCGGCGGGGGCCGACCGTGGCCGTTGTTGGCGCCCGGCGCTCCACCGCGCGGGCCAGGGACGTCGCAGGTCGCCTTGGGACGTCCTTGGGGCGGAACGGGGTGACGGTCGTGAGCGGCCTGGCGCTCGGGGTCGATGGCGCGGCCCACGCGGGCGCCCTGCGGGCCGAGGGCGACACCATCGCGGTTCTAGGCGCCGGGGTCGACGTACCGTATCCGAGGTTTCACCGGCGACTCCATCACCAGATCCGCCAGCGTGGCCTGCTCGTCAGCGAGTTCCCACCGGGCACCAACGCAGCTCCGCACCATTTTCCTCGACGGAACCGGCTACTCGCGGCCCTGTCGGGAAGCGTAGTCGTCGTCGAAGCTGGAGACCGAAGCGGCGCGCTCATCACCGTCGATCATGCATTGGATCTTGGGCGGGACGTGTGGGCCGTGCCTGGCCCCATCGATACACGGGTCTGTGTGGGGTCGAATAGGCTTCTGGCTGAAGGCGCCCGCCCGTTCATATCCGTCGATGCATTCGTCGCGGAGGTCGGAGGTTCGCCCACGGGGACTGGCGCCGCGGCGCCTTCCGAAGGTGCGCAGCTATCGCTGTTGACGCGGCCCCGAGGCTTGGACCCCTCCTCGTTCGTATCCGTCGTGCCGACCCCGGCGCACGATGTCATTGCCGAACCGCTGGAGCACCGACTGCTGCGCACCCTCGAAGAGGCACCGGCGCAGGCCGACGAGTTGGCGCGTCGTTTCGAGGAACCTATCTCCACGATCCTCGCCGTCCTCACGACCCTGGAACTCCACGGCGAGGTCGAGAGACTGGCTGGCATGCGCTTCCGGCGGGCCGCGTGAAAAGGGCGCGACCGGAGAGGTCTGCCGGCCCCGGCTCCGGTACTCGGGTGTCGTCCGTCTACGTCCACGCCCCCTTTTGCGCCCGCCGGTGCACGTACTGTGACTTTGCGGTCTCCGTGCGAACCACGGGTGATGCGGACGAATGGCTGAGCGCTTTGGAGGCGGAGTGGCGAATCGTCGAGCAAGAGGGGCTGTTCAGCGTAGCGGACACCCTCGACACCCTGTATGTCGGCGGCGGGACTCCCTCGCTCCTCGGTCCCAGAGCCATGAGTGGACTCGCCGAGATCGTCGGGCGGGAGCGGTTGGGCGCCAACCACCTCGAGTGGACGGCCGAGGCCAACCCCGAGAGCTTCACGCCGGATGTGGCCGAGGGCTGGGCAATCGCCGGAGTGAATCGCCTCAGCTTGGGGGCCCAGAGCTTCCATCCGGGAACGCTCCGATGGATGGGCCGGTTGCACGGGCCGGGTGGTCCAGAGCGAGCTCTCGACGCCGCCCGCCGCGTTGGCATCGACAACGTGAGCGTGGATCTGATCTTCGGGCTACCGCCGGACGTGGGCCGTTCCTGGGCCGGCGACCTCGCGCGCGTGCTCGATCTGGACGTCCCCCACGTGAGCCTCTACGGCCTCACCGTCGAGAGCGGAACCGCGCTCGGCCGGGCGGTCCGGGAGGGACGTGAACTCCCCGTGGACGAGGAGCAGTACCGCGACGAGTTTCTCCTTGCGGCGGAGACGCTGACCGCTGCCGGATACCTCCACTATGAGGTGTCGAACTTCGCTCGCCCCGGGGCCGAGGCGCGACACAATGCGGTGTACTGGCAGGGGCGGCCGTACCTTGGACTGGGCAACGGCTCCCACAGTTACGCGCCTCCAGTTCGGCGCTGGAACGCGCGGGCCTGGGATCAGTACCGGGCCGCCGCCTTGAAGGGCCTTTCTCCGGAGGAGTCCCGGGAGATGGTGGATGAGGAGGCCGCGGAGCTCGAGGCCGTCTGGCTGGGCTTGCGAAGCCGCTTCGGGATCCCGACGCCTCGAGGGGTGTCGAAGGTCAGGGACACGCTCGACGGCTGGCTCGAGCGCGGTTTGGCCATCGAGGCGGACGGTCGCCTGCGCCTCACCGCGGAAGGGTGGCTCCTCCTTGACGAACTCGCTGTCGATCTCGCCGAGAATCGGCGGAGTTGACCGCCGGACCACGAAATTTCGATCTTCGAGCATGTGCGCACTGGATCGCCGAGACATGGTCGGCACGGAACTGAGCGAACGGGAACGGCAGGTTCTCGAGGCGGTCGTGCGCACATATGTCGAGACGGCGGAGCCCGCGGGCAGCCGAACGGTGTCGCGAAACTACGACCTGGGCGTCTCTGCGGCGACTGTGCGCAACACCATGAGCGACCTCGAGGAGAAGGGATATCTGTTTCATCCTCACACGTCGGCGGGTAGGGTCCCCACGGACGTGGCGTACCGGTTCTTCGTGGACCGCCTCATGGAGCCGCTGGCGCCATCGCCCCAAGAACGTGCCGACCTCGAGCGGCGTCTCGAAGGAGCGGGGACGTCGGCTGTTGAGCGTCTGGTCATTCACGCCACCCGGGCGCTCAGCTTCATCTCCCACGAGCTCGGGGTCGCCGTCGCCCCTCGCCTCGACGACGCGATCCTCGAGAAGCTGGAACTCATCAAGGTATCGTCCGACAAGGTCCTCCTCGTCGCCACCATCGGGGGCGGCGTCGTCAGGACGGTCTATGTCGACCTTCCCGTGCAGGTGCCCCACGAGACGCTGGTCCGGGTGACCGTGGCGCTGAACGAGCGCCTCGGTGGACAGGCGCTGAGCGAGATCCGTGGCACGCTGCCCCACCGTCTCCGCGACGCCGTGAGCGACGAACAGAGCGCGGAGCTCATGAACATCTTCGTTCAGTCCAGCGCCGAGCTTTTCGACCTGAGTACCCTGTCCGACTCGCAGCTTCTCCTCGGCCCGGCCAGCGTCCTGGCCGGGCAGCCTGAGTTCGAGAGCGGTGAGCAGCTCAAGAACCTCATCAGTCTGACGGAGGAGACGGACCTACTGGCCGAGGCCGTGGGTAACCGCGACCACGCTGGTCGACTCAGAATCACCATCGGTGAAGAGAACGATGCCAGCGTGCTGTCCGACTTCACACTCGTGACGGCGGAATACCGCGTCGGCGACCTCAAGGGGGTCATCGGCGTCATTGGTCCGACCCGCATGCCCTACGAGAAGGTCGTTACGATAGTCGACTATACGTCGTCCCTGGTAACCCGAATCCTAGCCACGTGAGGCGCGCCTCCTCGGGAAGCGCCGTGTCCGTGTTCGACAGGTATTAGATGTCCGACTATTACGAGCTTCTCGGCGTCCCGCGAGATGCGGACGGCGAGCAAATCAAGAAGGCCTATCGCAAACTCGCCCTGAAATACCACCCCGACCGGAACGAGGGGTCGAAGGAGGCCGAGGACCGCTTCAAGGAGGTCACCGAGGCGTACGAGGTCCTCCGTGACTCCGAGAAGCGGTCGATGTACGACCGGTATGGCAAGCAGGGGGTTCGGGGTGCGGCGGGCTCTGGCCCACAGGGCTTCGATTTCAGCGATGCGATCGAGGTCTTCATGCGCGACTTCGGAGGCTTCTCGGGCATCGAGGACCTCTTCGGGATGCGAGGCGCGCGGGGCCAGCGTACGAAGACCCGCAAGGGTCAGACGGTCCGTATCCGTCTGCCGCTGACGTTGTCCGAGGTGGCGTCAGGCGTGACCAGGAAGGTACGAGTCGCCCTTCTCGACGAGTGCGACGCCTGTTCGGGAACGGGCGCCGAGTCGGGTCAGCCACCGGCTCCGTGTTCGAATTGTGGCGGGTCGGGAGAGGAACGCCACGTCCAACGGTCGGTCTTCGGCCAGTTCGTCAGCGTACAGCCGTGCCGCCGGTGCGGGGGTGAAGGTCGGGTCATCGAGAGCCCCTGCCCGAAGTGTTCGGGCGAGGGTCGGACACGATCGGAGCGTGAGATCGAGGTGGAGGTGCCCGCCGGCGTGACATCGGAGAATTTCCTCACGCTCAGGGGGCGGGGAAGCGTCGGCCCCCGGGGCGGCCCGCGCGGCGATCTGGTCGTGCTCCTCGAGGTGGAGGAGGATCCGAGATTCGTACGGAGAGGGTCGGACCTCGTGCACGAACTGCCCATCACCTTCACCCAGGCCGCCCTGGGAGGCGAGATGGACGTACCGACCATCGAGGGCACGGCGCGGCTGAAGATCCCCCGAGGGATCCAGAGCGGGGAACTGCTTCGCCTGAAGGGTCTCGGCTTGCCAGAGCTGAACGGCACCATCCGTGGCGACCAGTTGGTTCGCGTCGTCGTTTGGGTACCCGACGAGCTCAGCGCCGAGCAGGAGGACCTCCTGGAGCGACTCGCCGCTGTCGAGAGCGCCCCGCCGACGAAGGTAAAGAGAGGTTCGCGAAAGGGGTTCTGGTCCCGAGTGAAGGAAGCGCTTACGGGCGGATGAGTCATGACCGCCGTTGGCTCGAGCTCAGGGTGCGAGCGGAGGGAGCCGAAGCTCGGGAATTGGTGCCTGACGCACTTGTCGAGTTAGGTGCCCGGGGAGTGATCGAGGGTCCGGCCCGCCACATCGCGTACTTCGAAGAGCCTACCGACGCCGAGGCCTTCGCGGCGAGGGCCGAGGGGTCGCTCCGCGAGACGATTCCCGGTCGTGTCATCGAGGTGGAATGGCGGTGGCAGGAGCATGAGGAGTGGGCCGAGCTGTGGAAGAGGGGCCTCGGGCCACGTCGCATCACGGACCGTCTCGTCGTACATCCGTCCTGGAAGCCGCCAGGTGGTCTCCGGTCGGGCGATGTGGTCATCGTGCTCGACCCGGGAATGGCCTTCGGGACGGCTGAGCATGGCACGACGAGGGGTTGTCTGCGCCTCCTCGACGAGGTGGTGCAGAAGGGCGAGCGCGTTCTCGACGTCGGAGCCGGCTCGGGCATCCTCTCGATCGCGGCGGCGCGGCTTGGTGCGGAGCAGGTCGTGGCCATAGAGGGAGATCCTCTCGCATGTGAAGCCATGACCGACAACCTCCGACGAAACCGGGTCCGGCTGCGTGTCGCGATCCGCCAGGTCTGGGTCGATTCTCCGGCCCTTGCGGCGATGGAAGCCTACGATGGAGTCATCGCCAACATCGAGAGGGGGCTCCTGCTACCCCTTCTCCCCGGCCTCACGGCCACGGTGGCTCCGGGTGGCTGGCTCCTTCTCTCTGGGATCCTGGAGAGCGAGTTCGCAGAGGTCGCGGCGACGGCAAAAAGCGCCGGCTTCGTGCCGGTGAACGTTGACGCCGACGGAGAGTGGAGGTCCGCGCTCTTCCGTCGGGGCTAGACCACAGAGCCGCCGGACCGCTGGGGCGTTCACGCCGCTCTGCGCACCACGGCTCGTCGGGCGTCTCGTTCGGCGAGGGCGATGGCGTACCAACGGCTCACCTCCATCCTGGATCGGCAGTCCATACCGAGGCCGACCCAGCGGACGCTCTCCCTCAGGCGGAGCGCCGGAGGGGGCTCGTCAGGGGGCGTGTTCGAGCTTCGGACGGCGATGACCCAGGCATCGGCGCTGCCGTCTTCCCTGAGTCGCCAGGACCCCTGCCAACTCTCGAGGACCCGGAAGCGCTCGGGGTGCCCCTCGAGGGCGTGGCGAAGGCGGTCGATGGTGACCGATGGGCCCACCCGTTCCGTGAGAAGCCTCAGTAGCTCGCCCAGACGAAGAGCGGGATGGGGTGTCGCGTGGAGTACGGATTCGGCGTGGGTGGCGATCGTGTTCATCCATGACTCCTGTGGTGGTCCGCGGGCGTTGACGGAGCACGAAGGTCGAGCGGCCCAGCGGGCCGGGCCATGCCACCTTGGGACTTCGCGGCACCCATGCGGGTAGGGGTGTCCGTCTGACGCGTCCATCACCCTTTCGAGGAGCGCCTGTGACCAACGACCATTGCTTGTTCTGTCGTATCGTCGATGGCGACGTCCCCGCCGATGTCGTCCATGAGACCGAGCACGTCCTTGCCTTTCGAGATGTCTCACCGAAGGCACCCACCCATGTCCTCGTCATCCCCAAACGGCACATCGCCTCTCTGGCCGAGACCGACGACGGTGATACCACGCTGCTGGGTGAGGTGATGATCGCGGCCCGAGACGTAGCGCGGGGTGCCGGCATCGACGAGGCAGGGTTCCGGATCGTCGCCAACACCGGGGGCGATGGGGGTCAGACCGTCCACCATCTTCACGTCCACGTTCTAGGCGGGCGGGCTCTCGGCTGGCCTCCCGGCTGATCACCCCTCAGGCGGACGGTGGGCGTGAGAGCCCCGCGCTGGGGCCGGTGTCGTCGCGTTGATCGCGGTGAGGCTCGTCGGTAGCTTCAACCCCCCGAACGAGAACCGAAACCGAAGCGAGTCGAACCCATGCCAAGCGATCTGAAGAGTCGAATCCAGGCGGACCTCAACGCCGCTCGCAAGGATCGGGACAAGCTCCGCACCCTGGTTCTTTCCACGGCCTTGTCGGAGATCCGAAACAAGGAGATCGACGAGGGCGGGGAGTTGGGCGATGACGGAGTGGTGACCGTCGTCAGCCGTGCCATCAAGCAGCGGAAAGACGCTTCGGAGCAGATGCGGGCAGCGGGCCGCGACGAGCTCGCTGACAATGAGGACGCTCAGTCCGAGGTCCTCGGTGAGTACCTGCCCGAAGGACTCTCGGACGATGAGGTCCGAGTCATGGTCCGAGAGATCATCGATTCGGGGACGGATCAGATGGGCCCCTTGATGGGCCGTCTCATGCCCCAGTTGCGCGGCCGCTTCGACGGGAAGGAGGCGAACCGGATCGTCCGCGAGGAGTTGGCGGGGTGATCCGGACCTGCCGTAGCGGCGTCTGGCCCCGATGAACGCCCACGCGCTCGACGTTCTGGAGTTCGAGCGCGTCCTGGAGCGGGTGGCCCGGCGCGCGGCCAGCAAGCCGGGTCGCGCCCGAATCCGGGCGCTTCGCCCGTCCGACGATCCCGCTTTTGTGCGCCGGGAGTTGCGACGCGTGACGGCGGTTCAGCGTTTCGTGGAGGATCGCCCTGAATGGGTGCCGGGGGTCATCCCAGACGTCCGCGAGGACCTCTCACAACTGCGTGTGGATGGGGCGGTCCTCGAGCCTCTTGGACTCCACCGCATCGGTGTCGTGCTGGGAACGTCGCGGAGCCTTCTCAGGTCGCTCTCCGGCGAGGACGCCTACCCGGAACTCGGAAGTGTCACCGAGCGATTGGTGGACCTCGGGGAGCTCGAGGATCTTCTGGCCCGCTCCGTGGACGAAGAAGGAAACGTCTCCAGTCGTGCCTCCCGGGAGCTGAAGCAGATCCGGGATCGTCTCCGGGGTGCCCAGGCCCGGATCGTGAGAAAGCTCGAAGCGTACCTGAGCACCCTTCCTGAACGCTTCCTGGTCGGCGACGCCTCGGTAACGATCCGTGAAGGTCGCTACGTGATCCCCGTGAGACGGGAGGGGAAGGGCCAGGTCGGAGGGATCGTCCACGACGAGTCCCAGACGGGGGCCACCCTCTACATCGAGCCACCGGTCGCCATCGAGGCCACGAACGAGCTTCGGAGCCTGGAGCGGGAAGAGGCTCGGGAGATTCGCCGGATCCTGGGCGATCTCACCGGGCGGGTCGCGACCCACGGACCGTCGGTGCAAGGAACGTTCGATGCCCTGGTGGATTTCGACTCTCTCTATGCCCGGGCCCGCGCGGCGCGAGTGTGGAAGGCCACGGCGCCGGAGATCCTCGATGGCCCGGCGCGCGGTCTCGTGCTCCGTGAGGCGCGTCACCCCCTCCTGATGGAGGGAGGTGAAGGCGAGGTCGTGCCGTACGATTTGCTTCTCGACGAGGACGAGCGCTGTCTCGTGGTTTCGGGCCCCAATACGGGCGGTAAGAGCGTGTTCCTCAAGGCCACTGGCCTCATCGCGGCGTTGGCCCAGAGCGGTGTGATTCCGCCGGTGGGTCCGAAAACGCGACTTCCCCTCTTCCGGTCGTTCTTCGCCGACATCGGCGACGAACAGTCCATCGCGCGCAACCTCTCCACCTTCTCGGCTCACTTGGAGAACCTGGCCCGGATCGTCGCTGACGCCGACGACTCCAGCCTCGTCCTGATCGACGAGATGGGGACGGGGACCGATCCGGCGGAGGGCGCGGCGCTGGCGCGCGCTATCCTGGAGGAACTCGTCGCCAGGGGTGCCATGACGATCGTCTCCTCCCACCTGGGAGATCTCAAGCGGTTGGACGGTGAGGGCAGCCGAATCGTCAACGCGTCCCTCCAGTTCGACTCGGAGCGGATGGAACCCACCTACCGGCTGGTAAAGGGCAGGCCTGGCCGAAGCTATGGGCTGGCGATCGCTCGACGGCTCGGCTTTTCCGTCGACGTGCTGGACCGCGCAGAGGCCTACGTAGGGGAAGGGGAGGCCAGCCTCGAAGACGTGCTCGAGCGCCTCGAACAGAAGGAGCGCGAGGTTGAGGAGCTGCTCCACCAACTCGAGGTCGAGCGTGCGCGAACCGAGCGCCTGAGCAGCGAGGTCGAGGGTCGTGCGGAGACACTCCGTGAGGCCGAGCGCACCGCCGAGGATCGTGCCCGCACCGAAGCGCGCCAGATGCTCCTCGACGCCCGCGAGGAGGTCGAGCGCGCCATCGTCGACCTCCGAGCTGCCGTGGAGGCGGGCGCGCCTCTCGACGAGGCGGCGACCGGGGCCCGCAGTCGGGTGGAGGCTGCTGCCCGGACCCACCGAGCGGAGCGGGAGCGACTCGCGGAAGAGGAGCAGGGCGGCGAATCGGGGGCACGTGTAGAGGAGATCGCCAGGGGGGCACGGGTTCGACTCCGTTCTACGGGGGCGAAGGGCATCGTAGCCGAGCTCCGAGACGACCGCGTCGTCGTGGAGGTGGGCTCGTTGAAGTTCGAGGTAGCGACGACGGAGGTGGACCCCATCGCCTCCGCCGGCCAAGGGACGTCGTCAGGGGCGGCCGGCGGCCGGAGTGGAGGCGGTTGGAAAGGGCCGGATCGGGGTCAGGCTCGGCTGGAGATCGACCTTCGCGGCCTCCGCGTCGACGAGATGGAGCTCGAGCTCACCAGGGCCCTGGACCAGGCTGTCCTGGAAGATCTGTCTCAACTCCGCATCATCCACGGGAAGGGGACGGGCGCTCTTCGGAGCCGGGTCGGGGAGATGCTACGGTCCGATGGCCGAGTGGATGACTTCCGCATGGGGGCGCCGGGAGAGGGCGGCGCCGGCGTCACCGTCGCCATGTTCTCGAAATGATCGGAGCGAGTCGGTGATCCCCGACGACGTCATCGACGAGGTCCGTGCCAGGGCGGACATCGTGGACATCATCGGGGAGTTCGTGCCCCTGAAGAAGGCGGGAAGGGAATTTAAAGCCTGCTGCCCATTCCACGAGGAGCGGACGCCGAGCTTCTACGTGGTGCCCGACAAGGGCTTCTACAACTGCTTCGGGTGCGGAAAATCGGGGAGCGTCTTCGACTTCCTCATGGAGCGCCAGGGTATGGACTTCGTCGAGGCGGTGAAGCACGTAGCCGGGAGGGCAGGCGTGGAGGTGAGGGAGGTGAAGAAGTCGCGGCCGGAGGACGACCCCAATCGACCGCTGTACGAGATCAACGGCTTCGCCCGGCAGTGGTACCGTGAGCAACTCCTCTCGGACGGAGGAAAGTCGGCGCGAGGATACCTCGAGGGGAGGGGGATCGGCCCGGAAGTCGCAGACCGCTTCAGCGTCGGTTACGCCCCCGACGAGTGGCGGGCGTTCAGGGAGGCCGCGCAGAAGCACGGCTTCGATGAGGAGCACATGCTCCTCCTGGGTCTCCTGAAGAAGACGGACAAGACGCCGGAGCCGTACGACGGATACCGCGGCCGGGTCATGTTCCCCATCGAGAGCATCTCGGGAAGGGTCATCGGCTTCGGCGGGCGCATTCTCGACGGTGAGGGCCCGAAATACATCAACTCGCCCGAGACACCCATCTACCACAAGAGCGACAATCTGTACGGCCTCTCATGGGCGAAGAACGTCATTCGCCGTGAAGAGGTCGCGGTTGTCGTGGAGGGGTACATGGACGTGGTCTCGGTGGCCGCGTCGGGCATCGAGAACGTGGTGGCGTTCCTCGGAACGGCGGTCACTGCCGGTCAGGCGAAACTCTTGGGTCGCTACACCACCAAGGTCCTCCTCCTCTTCGACTCCGACGCGGCGGGATTGAAGGCCACCTTCAAGGCAGGCGACCTACTCCTCGAGGCCGGCCTCCACCCTGCGGTGGTCACGCTGCCTCCGGGAGAGGACCCCGACACCCTCGTACGTTCTGAGGGAAGGGAGGCTCTCCAAGAGCTCATGGAGCAAGCCGTCGACGTCCTCGACCGCAAGCTTCAGATCCTGGAAGAGAAGGACTACTTCTCGTCGATCGAGCGGACGCGCTCTGCCGTCGATCGTCTTCTTCCGACCCTCCGTGCGGCGAAGGATCCGATTCTCCGAGACATATACGTCGATAGGGTCGCCGACCGAACCGGCGTCCGTCGGGCGATGCTCGACGCCGAGTTGGCGAAGAAAGACGAGGAAGACGCGAAGAGGGCGAGGCACACTTCGTCGGGTCCCGGTCGAGGCTTCGGATCCCGTCCGCCCTATTCGGCCCCCGTGCTGGGCGGAGGCGCTCCGTCGGGAGGCGCCGAGCCTCAGCTGCTCAAGGTGATGGTGCGCGGTGTCGAGTGGGTGGAGCGGGCCGCCGAACTGATCTCCCCCGAGGACTTTGACGATCCGCACTACAAGGCCATCTTTGAGGCGCTCCTCGAAGAACCGGAGTTGCGCGCTCCGCCGGCGACCATGGAACCAGTGGCATGCCAACGGTTCGATGACATCCTCGCCGATCCGGAAGAGCTAGCGCACGGACTCGACGTCTTCACGAACTCCGTCAATCGGATTCGCGTGTCGGCACTCGACCGCCGGATTCAGGATCTGCAAAGCCAGATCGAAGCGGCGGCGGGTGACGATCGGAAGCTCGAGTTGATGGCCACGAAGTCGAAGTTGGCTGCGGAGCTTCGAGAGCTGGACCCGCGGTACTGGGCGTCGGCGGTACGTCGGCGCCCCTGACTACTACGACCCGAACGCCTGAATCGATGACGCAGCAGACCCGCACGGGCTTGAAAGAGCTTCAAAGACTGGACATGCGAATCCATTCCGCACGTGAGCGGATTCGCGACTTCGACCCCCAGTTCGAGGAGGTCGAGGAGCCGGCACTCATTCTGGAGAGCGAGCTCGAGACGAGCAGGAATCGGCTCAAGGAGATGAAGGCCGAGGAGCGTCGCCTCGAGCGGGGCACGGAGGAAAAACGAGAGCGGGTCAAGCGTCTCGACGAGCGACTCGGCGGCGTGCGCAACCTCCGGGAAGAAGCTGCGGTGAGCGCCGAGTTGGAGATGGTGCGAAGGGCTCTGCAAAACGACGAGCAGGAGGCCATGAAGCTCATCGACCAGGTTCGGAAGGGCGAAGAGCGCGTCAGTGAGTTGGAGGCCACCTTCATGGAGGCCAGCGAACTCGTCGAGCCGAAGAAGAAGGCGCTCCTGGCCGACCGTGAGGAGGCGATCAAGGACCTCGACCTGCTCGAGAAGAAGCGAGAGGCCTTCGCCGCCGAGCTCGACCCCGAGGAGATGCGTATCTACGACGCCATTCGCGGGAAGGGTCAGCGTGCTGCCGTCGCTGAGCTCACCGAGGACGGCGCCTGTGGGAACTGCTTCGGGATCGTTCCACTCCAGCACCAGAATGAGATCCGTCACGGTGATACCCTCATCCGGTGCGAGGCCTGCGGCGTCATCCTCGCGGCGGCCGACCCGGACGAGAATGCCGGCGAGGAAGGGGGCGAAGCAGCCGCGGGTGACGTTGCGACGGCCGCCGACGCTGGCTCCGACGCAGACGGTGCGGCCGAAGATGCCTCCGACGCCGACGACGGGTCAGCTTCCGTCGAGGACTCCACCGCCGCCGTGGGTGCTTCCGACGACAGCGGGGACGACGAGGAGGAGTGAGCCCGGCGGGGCAGAGCCGTGCCGTGGCCCCACTCCGGGCCCCGGATCCTCGGTGGGCCCCGTTACGCCCCACAGACCCGGCTCTCGTGGACCAGTTGGTAGGGGCCCTCAAGCTTCCTCGATCCCTCTGCTCCATCCTCGTCGCCAGGGGGCTCGAAGACGTCGACGCCGCCAAGCGCTTTCTGCGCCCCCGCTTGGGTCATCTGACCGATCCGGCGGCACTCGCCGACGGGTCGATCGCCGCCGGCAGGATCTCCCGAGCCATTCGCGGCGGAGAGACCATTCTCGTTCACGGTGACTATGACGTCGACGGCATCTCTGCCGCGGCGCTGCTGACCCGTTGCCTGCGAGGGTACGGTGGTGAGGTCGTTCCATTTGTCCCCCACCGCCTCCGCGACGGCTACGACTTCTCCGGCGCCGGACTAGACGCGGCGCGACAGGTCGGGGCCACGCTCATTGTCACCGTGGATTGCGGGACCGTCGCTCACCAGGCCGTCGCCGAAGCAACGCAGGCGGGGATCGACGTCGTGGTCACGGATCACCACACCGTGGGCGACCGGCTTCCGGACGCCGTGGCGGTCGTCAATCCGCAGCGTGCCGACTGCTCATATCCGGACAAGAACCTGTGCGGAGCCGGCGTCGCCTACCGCGTGGCTGAACTCGTCGCCCGGGAGATGGAGAAGACCTCGTCCGCCGCCGGGCGGACGGACCTTTCCGAACTCCTCGATCTGGTTGCGCTTGCGACCATCGCCGACCTCGTGCCACTGGTCGGAGAGAACCGGGTTCTGGCCCACTACGGCTTACGTCGCATGGCTGCGAGCCGTTGGCCCGGGCTCCGGGCCCTGCTGCGGGTTTCCGATGTGGCTCCCGCATCGGTGACCTCGGGACAGGTGGGGTTCCGTGTAGCACCCCGTATCAATGCGGCAGGCCGGGTGGGGGAGTCCGCCGACGCACTGCGGCTCCTTCTCACCGAAAGCGAGGAGGAGGCAGGGGTACTGGCGCAGCGACTGGACGCCCTCAACGCGGAGCGGCGCGACGAAGATCGCCGGACTCTCGACGAGGCGCTCGAGGATCTCGGACGCCGGTTCGACCCAGACACGGACTACGGAGTCGTCCTCTCGGGCGCCGACTGGCACCCAGGCGTCATCGGCATCGTCGCTTCACGAGTGGTGGAGCGGATCCATCGTCCGGTTGTCATGATCGCCATGGACGGTGCCATGGGGCGAGGGAGCGCCCGGTCGATCCCCGGCTTCCATCTCTACGACGCCCTGGCCGAGTGCTCGGAGCACCTCGAGCGGTTCGGGGGCCACAGGCAAGCGGCAGGGATGGACGTGCCTTCCGACCGGCTCGAAGCGTTCGAGGTCGCCTTCAACGAGGTGGCCCGGACCCGGCTCGAGGGGGAGGATCTTCGACCCACGCTGACCCCCGACGCCGATCTGGTCGTCACCGACGCGGATCTCGACCTCGTCCACTGGCTCTCGTATCTGGGCCCCCACGGGATCGGCAATCCCGGCCCCCTCTTCCGCATCGCCGGGGTGGAGTTGGAGGGAGTCCGCGTGGTGGGAGAGCGCCACCTGAAAGCCACGCTTCGACAAGGGACGGGGCGGTTGAACGCCATCGGATTCGGTCTCGCCGAGCGTCACCCGCCGGAGACCCTGACTACAGGGCGCTACGATATTCTCGTCCGTCTGGAGCGCAATGATTGGCGTGGTCGAGCCAGTGTGCAGGCGAAGCTCGTGGACCTGCGCCTGTCCTCGTCGTGAGGATCATCGCCGGCCTCTGGAAGGGCCATGGCATCAAGAGCGTGAAGGGGCGTCGCGTGCGACCCACCACCGATCGGGTACGGGAGTCTTGGTTCTCCGCCCTCGGCGACGCCGTCATCGATGCCCGGGTCGTCGATCTTTTTGCTGGGTCGGGTGCCTTGGGCATCGAGGCGGCGAGTCGTGGAGCGTCGAGCGTGACTTTGGTGGAAAAGGCGCGGGCCCCGGCGGGCGTCATCCGGTCCAACATCGAACGCCTCGGGGCCGACGACGTATGCCACCTCGTGGTCGACGACGTCTTCCGGTTTCTCCGCCAATCGACCGAGCCTTTCGACCTGGCCCTCGCCGATCCGCCCTATGCGTCGGGTGAGGCCCGTCGTCTGGTCGAGCTCTACCTCCACGAACCGTTTGCCAATGAGCTCTGGTTGGAGCATCCTGTGCGCGAAGAACTCGCTCTGCCCGAGGACGCTCGCACCCGTCGCTACGGGGACACCGCACTCACCACCCTCTGGAGCCCATGAGTCGCCCCCTCCCGGTCGTCGCCCTCTACCCAGGCTCTTTCGACCCTCTCACAGTCGGGCACGAAGACATCGTTCGCCGGGGGCTCCGGGTCGCGGATCGCATCGTCGTTGCCGTCGCCCACACCAGCACGCATGCGAAGAAGGGTCTCTTCACGGTCGATGAGCGGGTGGATCTCATCCGGGAGGTGTTCGGCGACGAGGAGCGTATCCAGCCCGTCTCCTTCTCGGGACTCCTGGTGAACTTCGCTCGGAAGCAGGGGGCCCAACTCGTGGTTCGGGGGCTACGGGCCATTTCGGACTTCGAGTACGAGCTTCAGATGGCCCAAATGAACCAGGAGCTCTGGCCAGAGATCGAGACCATTTTTCTGGTGCCCGACGCCCAGAACTCCTTCATTTCGTCGTCTCTGGTGCGGGAAGTGGCATCCCTCGGCGGCGACGTGTCGTCGTTCGTTTCTCCCGTGGTCCTCGAGGCGATGCGGCGAAAGCTGGCGGGATGACGGCCGCGAACGACGGCGGGGACTTCCTCCGCTCGCTTCGAGAGCGGGCCGCCGCGCGCAAACGGGTCGTGGTGTACCCCGAAGGCGACGATCCGCGAATCCTCGAGGCTGCCGCCGCGTGCGTTCGCCAAGAGCTCGTCGCACCCATGCTTCTCGGCGATCAAGACCGGATTCGCGACGGGCTCAGCGAGCGAGGGGTGGACCCGGCCGGCGTGCGGGTGTCGTCCCCGGACACGGAAGCGGCGCGAACCCGCTGTCTGGCCCATGTGCGAGCCCGACGAGCCCACAAGAACGACTCCGAGGAGGCGCTCTACTCCATGGCCGCCGATCCGCTGTTCCAGGCGGCGACCATGGTCGCCGAGGGTGAGGCCGACGGGATGGTGGCGGGGTGCGTGCGGACGACGGGTGACGTGGTTCGGGCCGGACTCGTCTGCGTGGGCCTGGCGCCCGGTATCGAGACTCTGAGCTCGTCGTTCTACATGGTTTTCGAACCCGGGCACCCCGTTGGGGCCCGGGTTCTGACGTTCACCGACGCCGGTGTCGTCCCTGGCCCGTCGTCCGACCAGCTGGCGGAAATCGCCGCGGCAGCCGTAGTTGCGCGGGCGCGGATCGTCGGCGACGACCCCCGCGTTGCCTTCCTCTCCTACTCGACCAAGGGGTCGGCCGAAGGCCCTGCTGTGGCCCCCGTCAGAGACGCACTCCACGCCTTCCGGCGGAAGATGCCCGACGTACCCGCCGACGGAGAGCTTCAAGCCGATGCCGCCCTCGACGCCGACGTGGCGGCGCGGAAGGCGCCAGGGTCACCCGTTGCCGGGCAGGCGAACGTCCTCGTTTTTCCCGACCTTTCGGCGGCCAACATCGCCTACAAGCTCGTCCAGCATCTGGGTGGTGCGGTCGCGCTGGGACCCGTGCTCCAAGGGCTGTCCCGGCCGGTCAACGACCTTTCGCGCGGCGCTGTCGCCACCGACGTGGTGGCCGTTTCATGCATCACCGCCCTCCAGTCGGGGTGACGGAGAACGCGGCCGGCCGGTCGGCGCCATCATTGCCCGTTCATTTGTTTCCTTTTTACTATTGTAGGCGTCGATCGAGACATTCTGAGTCGACGTTCTCTTCTTCTGTCCAGGCGAGACATCCCCAGCTCAAACGCTAGGAGCGTTCATGAGTTTCGAGGTATCGAAGAGCGGCGACGTGACCCTCATTGAAGTCGAGGGACAGCTCATCGTCGGGAACCGGCAGGAACTCAAGCAGCAGGTCCTCGAGCAGTTGGAAGACGGTGACAGGAAGTTCGTCATCGACTTCGCGGAGACGGGCTACATCGACTCGTCCGGGCTCGGCGTTCTGGTGAGCCTGTCGAAGAAGATCCGGGAGCAGGGCGGAGAGCTACGGCTCTCCAGCCTCAACGAAGATCTGCGCACGTTGTTCGAGTTGACCAAGCTCGACACGCTTTTTCGAATTGCCGACGATAAAGACCAGGCCCTCGAGGGGTTTTGAACCTGTGATCCCACTGAACGATCCGCTGGACCGGGACCTCGTTCTGGAGATCCCGACGGACATTCAGTCCATCGAGGGGGCCGTGGATTACGTGATGTCGCACTGCATGACGTGCGTGGAGCACGCCAGGCGGCTCAACCTCAACTTCCGCGTCGGCCTCACCGAGGCGCTGTCGAACGCCATGCTCTACGGCAACGGCCGGGATCCGTCGAAGAACGTCGTCGTGGAGGTGTGCGTCTACGCGGGTTCGCTGCGGGCGAAGATCCGTGATCAGGGCATGGGCTTCGATCCCAGCTCCGTGCCCGACCCGACCCTACCCGAGAACCTGGCTCGACCATGTGGCCGCGGCCTCTTCCTCATGAGGGAGTTGCTCGACGAGGTGTGGTACAACGAGCGCGGGAATGAGGTGACGCTCGTGCTCCGGCTTGAGCCCGCGGGAACCCTCGAAGGCGGCGCCCAGGCTTGAACAGTCCGGACCGGCTGGCCCTGGGGGCTCTGCCGGAACCGGTGATTGACACCCTCGAAGACTTCGAGGAGGCGTTCGGGGCCGTCGTCCGCATCACGGTTCCGGCGACTGAACCCGGGGCGGCCGACGAGGTCCTCTACCAGACCGAGGGTGCCGAGCACGACCCGTCCCAGAGCGGGCCGGTGACCACGACCGTGGTGCCGCATCTGGGGCCCGAGCTTCTTCTTCAGGTCCTGGCTGCCGAGAAGGCGCCGCCCCGGTCGGTCTCCGAGGCCCTCACGCCTGCCATCACGCAGGGGTTCGCCGCCACGCGTGAGATCCAGTTTTTCACGTACGAGCTGTCCGAGCGCTTCGAGGAGATCAACCTCCTCTATTCCATCAGCGAGACCCTCGGGTCGACGCTGGACATGGACAGTGGTGCGGCGACGATCCTCGCCGAGGTCCGCGACGTCATGGGTGCGAAACGCGGATCCCTGTGGGTCTACGACTCCAGGCCGGGCGAACTCCAGCTTGCGGCCGAGGTGGGCGACGACGGCCGGACCGACTCGCTTTCCCCGAATGACCCCGACACCATCACCTCCATGGTCTTCAGGGAAGGACGGGCGATCATCGCGTCGCGACAGTTGCCGGTGGCGGAGCGCGAGGCCGGGGAGACTGCCGACTCCTTCCTTTCGGTCCCGATCCGGTACTCACCCGCCGCAGGTGGATCCCGGACCGTCGGCGTCATCAATCTCATCGGGCGTCAAGACGGAGGACGGTTCAGTGCGGCCAACCAGAAACTCCTCGCCGCCATCGCCTCCCAGATCGGCGCGGCCATCGAGAACCATCGGTTGGTGCAGGAAAGCCTCTCGAAGGAGCGAATGGCCCGGGAGATGGAGCTCGCCCACGACCTTCAGATGAAGCTCATCCCCGACGCCGAGAAGTTCGAGGCGGCAGACGCCGCTGGACGCGTGGAGCCCACGGAACTCGTGGGCGGCGACTTCTATCAACTCTTCGAACTACCGGGTGGCCGGATCGGGGTGATGCTGGGTGACGTCTCACTCCACGGCTTTCCCTCCGCGCTCATCATGACGCTGACCATGAGCGCCGCTGGAATCTACGCGCGAGAGGCAGAGTCCCCTGCGGCGGTGCTTCGGAAGTTGGACGACGCCTTGAGCGATGAGTTGGCGTCTACCGAGATGTTCCTCACGGTCTTCTACGGGGTCATCGACCCCGTAGCCGGCGTGCTGACGTATGCCAATGCAGGACACCCCCATGCCTTCGCCGTAAGGAGCGACGGAAAGACCGAGCGCCTCACGGCCACCGATCCGCCCGTGGGCTTTGCCGGCCCCGATTCCTACGACGAGAGCGCCGTGGCGTGGAGCAGCGGTGACGACTTGCTTCTTCTGTTCACCGACGGACTTCCGGATACTCTGGCAACGCGCGGTCTCAAGAATGGTGAGACCCAGATACTCGAGGTCGCCATCCGGAGTCGGTTCCAATCTCCCTCTGAGATCATCGACGCGCTCTTCGAGCTCTCGTCGGACGACAGTTGGTCGTCATTGGCCGACGATCGGACGGCCCTCGTCGTCCGGGGCTGACCGACGTGCGGCACCGGGCCAAGCGGTCCCTCGGCCAGAACTTCCTAGTCGACGCCAATCTCCAGCACAAGATCGTCGACGCCGTCGGGGCCGGTGCCGCCGACGAAGTCCTGGAAATCGGTCCCGGAAAGGGGGCGCTCACCCGGCACATGGTCGACCGGGTGGGGAGGCTCGTTCTGGTGGAACTCGACGATCGACTCGCCGACCATCTCGCGGAGCGGTACGGCGAGCGTGAGAAGGTCGAGGTCGTCCACGGGGATGTCCTGAAGGTCGACCTGCAGGCCTATCTCCGCGACCCGGCGAAGACCCTCGTCGTGGGCAACATCCCCTACAACATCACCACGCCGATCATCTTTCGCCTCCTCGAACGCCCTCGGCCCGCGTCCATCGTGCTCATGGTCCAGGACGAGGTCGCCGACCGGGTGGTGGCACCTGTGGGGTCGAAGGCGTATGGCGCGCTCTCGGTAGGCGTTCGATCGGTTGCCTCGGTGGAGCGACTGTTCAAGGTGGGGCGGGGCGCATTCCGTCCGGTGCCCGGGGTGGATTCGGCCGTTATCCGGATCACGCCGTTCCGTCCCGAGCCCATCGACATCGAAGAGGAGGTCGCTCTCCGAACGCTTGTTCGCGCGGCCTTCCAGTGGAGAAGGAAGCAGCTCAGGAAGATCCTCCGGGATCATCCCGATCTCGGCATCGACCCGGAGGGTATCGAGAGGGCGCTCCAGTCCGCGGGCGCTCAACCAGCCGACCGTCCGGAGCGCGTCGACCCGGAAGGCTTCGTGGCCATGGCGCGGTCCCTCTTCGGATAGGAGGGCCACGATCGGGTGCCGCCAGGAGCTTGGCGCTTCAGCCGGGTGGCGTGGCGTCAGGTCGCTGCCCGATCCTCGATTCGACACCTTGCTCGCGTTGCCGGACCTGCCCCCCGCGCCTACATTTGTGACGAAATTCACAAACCGGCTGAAAGCCGCTCCATTCCTGCCTTCTTAGCGCATCCGTGACCAGGAAGATCCCTCAAAGCACCGTTCGGAGACTGTCCCACTATCTCCGTTCTCTTGAAGGCTTCGAGGATGAGGGCGGCACCGTCTCCAGCGAAGAGTTGGCGGCTCGGGGGCAGACCACCGCGGCTCAGGTCCGAAAAGACCTTTCCCACTTCGGGTCCTTCGGGAAACGAGGCCTCGGGTATCGAGTCGACGAGCTGAGGTCCAGACTCCGTCATATTCTGGGTATCGATCGCCCGTGGCGCGTGGCTTTGGTGGGCGCGGGGCGCATCGGCCGCGCTCTCATCGAGTATCCGGACTTCCGGGCGCGGGGCTACGAGTGCGTCGCCATCTTCGACAGCGACCCGGACAAGGTCGGCAGGCGGCTGGGTGACCAGACGATCCGGGACGCCGCCACTCTGGAGGAAGCGATGGAGGACCTTCAGGTCGAGCTGGTGATCCTCGCGGTGCCCGCGGAGGCGGCCCACGATGTGGCCGCCCGTGCCGTCGACGTGGGGGTGAAGGGGATCCTCAATTTCGCGCCCATCAGGCTCAACGTGCCTCCGCGCATTCCCGTGCAGGATGTGAACCTGGTCATGGAATTGGAGGCCCTCTCCTTCGCCATCTCGCAGGCCGAGGAAGCCGGTTGAGCGACGCGTCCCTCGTCCGGTCGGCGGCGGACCTCCTGGCGGACGGACCTGTGCACACCCTGGACGTGGCTCGCGATGTCCTCGGGCTCACCGGGCATCCCGGGGCAGCTTCTGCGGCGGTCTTCCATCTCCTGGGCACCGATCCGCGTTTCCAGGTCGACGGTGAGGGCGTTTGGTCCCTGGATCCGGACCGCGTGCCCTTGGGGGCACGCCTGGACTCGGTCCCCTTCGCGGTCGTGGACGTGGAGACGACCGGCGGGGCCCACTGGAGGGGTCACCGCGTCATCGACCTTTCTATCGTCGAGGTTCTCGGCGGACAGATCGTCGAAGAATACGAGACCCTCGTGCACCCGGGGCGGGCGGTGCCCCCGATGATCACGGCCCTCACGGGGATCACCACAGACATGATCAGCGGGGCGCCGTACTTCGAGCACGTCGCCGACGAAATCGCCGAACGGCTCCGAGGGCGCGTTTTCGTGGCCCACAATGCCACCTTCGATTGGGGCTTCGTCTCCGCCGAACTGATTCGAGCCGGCGTCGAAGTTCCCGACGTACCGCGAGTGTGCACGGTGCGGATGTGCCGTCGTTTGGTTCCGCGACTCCGGCGCCGTAACCTCGACGTCGTGAGCCGCCATTTCGGAGTTTCCATCCACGCCCGTCACCGTGCACACGGCGACGCCCTCGCCACGGCGCGAGTCCTTCTCCGACTCCTGGACGAGGCTGCGGGGAGGGGGATCGACGATCTAGCCACCCTTCAGTGGTACCTGAAGCGGCGGCGCCAGCGGAAAGAGTTCGACCCGGAGCAGTACTCGTTGGAGTTGCCCGGCCATGAGCCACGACGACGGAGGCGATGAGCACCATGCATGAAGGACTACCACTCAGCCGCTCCACCAACGTGGGCTCCGTCCGTATCCACGGGATCGAAGCCGGTGTTCAGCAACTCGACGGTGGGGCCATGTTCGGGGTGGTCCCCAAGCCTCTGTGGGAGCGACGGATTCCGGCTGATCCCAGGAATCGCATTCCCCTCGCCCTCCGTTGCCTTCTGGTCGAGGCTCCCAACGCCCTCGTCCTCATCGACACCGGGGTCGGGAACAAGTACGACGACAAGTTCGGGCACATCTACGGGATCTCGAACCGCGGTGATCCGACCCGACTGGAGGACGGCATCCGCCACGCCGGCTTCGACCCCTCGGATGTCGACATCGTCCTGAGCACACACCTCCACTTCGACCACGCCGGCGGAAACACATGGGTGGACGGACAGGAACGGGTCCGGCCGGCGTTCCCCGACGCCCGCTACGTGGTGCAGAGGGGTGAGCTCGACTTCGCCCACAGCCAGAACGAACGCATTCGGGCCAGCTATCTCCTCGAGAACATCGATCCGGTGACCGACGCCGATCTCTGGGATCTGGTGGAAGGGGAGGCGCAGGTGACCGAGGGGGTACGCGTCGTGCCGACGCCGGGTCACACTCCTTACCATCAATCGGTCCTGGTAGAGAGCGACGGCGAGACAGCCTGCTACCTGGCCGACGTGTGTCCGACCTCCGCCCACCTGCCCCTACCGTGGATCATGGGCTACGACCTCGAGCCCTTGTTGACGCTCGAATCGAAACAACGCCTGTGGACCCGGGCGTTGGCGGAGGACTGGCTTCTGGTCTTCGAGCACGATCCCCGGGTCCCCTGGGGCCGGCTGGATCCCGACGCCGATCGGCCGAAGCTTCGAGAGGAGTAGAGTGCGGGATGGGCAGGATCGGTCCAAAACCTCTTCGCTTCTGCTTATCTTGGTAGGCTGATCATCGAACCGAATCGAGGTGTTGCCATACATGAGCGATCCGTCCACAACTGCCGTCATCCTCAAGGGTGGTGCCCGTACCCCCATCGGACGATTCCTGGGAGGGCTCAGCCGCTTCTCGGCCCCTGAACTCGGCGCCATCGCCGTCCGCGCCGCGACCGACCGCTCGGGTATCGACGTCAACGATGTCGACGAGGTCATCATGGGCAACGTCGTCACCGCCGGCGCCGGCCAGGCCCCGGCCCGTCAGGCCGCGGTCAACGGTGGCATCCCGGCGACGGTGCCCGCCCTCACGGTGAACAAGGTCTGTGGATCGGGCCTCAAGGCCGTGATGCTGGCGGCTCAAGCCGTCCGCGCCGGCGATGCCCGTCTCATCGTCGCCGGGGGAATGGAGTCCATGTCGACGGTCCCCTACTACGTCCGCGGTATGCGTGGCGGGGTAAAGTTCGGCAACCAGACCATGGAAGACGGTCTCGTCCACGACGGGCTCTGGTGCTCCTTCGGAGCGTGCCACATGGGCGGCCACGCCGAATACACGGCCGCCAAGGCCGAGGTGAGCCGCGAGGACGCGGACGCTTTCTCCCTGCGGTCGCACCAGAAGGCCGTTTCGGCCATCGAGGAGGGGCGCTTCCGTAACGAGATCGTGCCTGTGGAAGCGAAGAGCCGGCGGGGCGTCACCGTCGTAGACACCGACGAAAGCCCACGGGGCGACACGTCGCTGGAGGCGTTGGGGAAGCTTCGCCCGGCTTTCGTACGTGATGCTCCCGAAGACATCGAAGAGCATGTCGTCACCGCCGGTAACGCGCCTGGCCTCAACGATGGAGCGGCCTCGGTGGTCGTGGCGTCGCTGGAGTACGCTCAGGCCCACGGTCTGGAGATCGACGCCACCATCTCGGCGTACGCTTCGGGCGCCACCGAGCCGCAGGACCTCTTCTTCGCTCCTATCGAAGCCGTGCGGGGCGTGATGAAGAAGGAAGGGAAGTCCATCGGCGACTACGACCTGTTCGAAGTCAACGAGGCCTTCGCCGTCCAGGCCATCGCCGACATGCGCGCCCTCGACATGGACGAAGAGCGCGTCAACGTCAACGGTGGCGCCGTGGCGCTTGGACACCCCATTGGGGCGTCCGGCACACGGATTCTCGTGACGCTCCTCAACGCCATGGAGCACCGTGGTGCGAGCACCGGGCTGGCGACCCTCTGCCTCGGCGGTGGGAACGCCGTGGCCCTGTCCGTCGAGAAGGTCTGATTCTACTCAGGGAGAGATGACATGAGCACGTTCTCGGAGACCATACGCACCCTCGCCGTAGAGGAGGTCGTCGAAGACAGGCGGGTCCGGGCGGCCCTCGGTGTGGTGGCGTTCGCCGTGGCCACGGCCCTCAGCGCGCAGGTGGCGGTGTGGTTGCCATGGACGGCCGTCCCGGTCACGCTCCAGCCGCTCTTCGTGATCCTCGCCGGTGCCCTTCTTGGCCCGCGGTTGGGTGCGCTCTCCATGGGCGCGTACGTCGTCGCCGGTGCCATGGGCGCCCCCGTCTTCGCCAGCGGCGGAGCGGGCTTGCCGTGGCTGGTCGGACCCACGGGTGGTTACCTCCTGGCGGCGCCAGTGGCAGCCTTCGTCGCCGGTGTGATCGCGGGTCGCGAAGGGGACCTTCGCCTGCTGGCAGGCCTCGTCCTCGGCGTCGCAACCATGTACGTCGGCGGTGTCGCACAGCTCGCCGGGCTGACCGGTCAGGGGCTCGAAGCCGTCGTCGCCGCAGGGGTGGTGCCCTTCCTGGTGGGCGACGCGACCAAGATCGGGCTGGCCTTCTTCGTCGTTCGTTCGGCGAGGTGGGCTCGGTCGAAGCGCTCCTGAACGCTCACAGCGGCTAGGCCATTGGGGGTTTTCACCGGGTCGGACGGTCGAGTGCGACTCGGCTGGAGGCTCCTGGCTTTCATCTTCATCGCCGCCGCACTGGGGATCGTCCTCGCGGCTTTCACCCCGGGAGGACTGACCGCGGGGGCCCTGGCTCTGCTGGTGGGATCGACGGTCGCCGGGTGGTGCATGCTGGCGCTGGACGGTCGCCAGCCGGCGGCTCTCGGCTTTCATCTGTCCCTACCGGCGGTTGGTGAGCTCGCCAAGGGAACGGCACTGGGAGTCGCCGTCGGCCTTGTGGTCGTCGGTGTCATGGCCGCACTCGGCGTCGTGAGTTGGACCGGGCAGGAAGGATCTGCCGTGGCGTGGGTACGTGGTGCAGCCGGGGCCCTCGGGTTCCTGCTGATCCCCGCCGCGGCCGAAGAGGCGCTGCTGAGGGGATACCCTTTGCAGGCAGTGGGTGAGGCATGGGGTGCCCTCGTCGCCGTGGTCGTCACCTCCGTGATCTTCGGGCTCCTCCACCTCGCCAACCCGGGCGTCGGCGTGCTCGCGATAGCGAACATCGCCGTGGCGGGGCTCCTGCTCGGGGTGATCTACGTGCGCACTCTGAGCCTATGGTGGGCGACCGGTGCGCACCTGGGCTGGAACTGGGCGCACGGGTATCTGGTGGACGTCCCGGTGAGTGGGCTGGAGGTGATCGACGCTCCGCTCTACGAAGGGGTGACGTCGGGCCCGCCGTGGCTGGGCGGAGGGGGCTTCGGCCCCGAGGGCAGCCTGGTGAGCACCGTGGTCGTGCTCGGGGCGACGGCCGCGCTCTGGTGGGGGCCGTGGCTGAAACCAGGGGAGGAGGCTCTGAAGTCGGAGCCCTTGATGATGGACGACATACACACGAAGGCAGTGGAGGCATAGATCGAATGAGCATCGACCGCATCGCCGTGGTGGGTGGGGGCACGATGGGCAACGGCATCGCCCACGTGGCTGCGCAGCACGGCAAGAGCGTCCGCCTGGTAGACCTGTCCGACGACGTCCTCGACAAGGCGATGGCGACCATCGCCAAGAACCTGGATCGACAGGTGAAGAAGGAGATCCTAGACGAGCAGGCTAGAGACGCGACCCTCGCCCGCATCGAAACGATGAACGGGCTCGAGGAAGGCGCCGACGGAGTGGATCTGGTGGTGGAGGCGGTGCCGGAGAAGGCCGAGCTCAAGTACGCGATCTTCCAGACCATCGACGCGGCTGCCGGACCGGACACGATTCTGGCGTCCAACACTTCGTCCATCTCCATCACCGAGATCGCCGCCCGAACGTCGCGACCCGACAAAGTGATCGGGATGCACTTCATGAACCCAGTTCCGGTGATGAAGCTGGTGGAGGTCATCAGGGGACTCGCCACGAGCGACGAGACGACGAAGACCGTCTCTTCGCTCGCCGAGGAGCTGGGCAAGACGCCAGTGGAGGTCAACGACTTCCCCGGCTTCGTGTCGAACCGGGTCCTCATGCCCATGATCAACGAGGCCGTGTTCGCCCTCATGGAGGGCGTGGCCGAGGTGGAGGCCATCGACACCGTCATGAAGCTCGGGATGAACCACCCCATGGGTCCCCTGGGACTCGCCGACCTCATCGGCCTCGACACGTGCCTCAACATCCTCGAGGTGCTGCACCGCGAACTTGGCGACGACCGCTACCGACCGAGCCCACTCCTGCGCAAATACGTTGCCGCCGGATGGCTGGGACGGAAGTCCGGACGTGGCTTCTACCGGTACGAAGCATGATGACCGAAGAGCAGCGCGAAGTGCAGGCCCTCGCCCGCGACTTCGCCGTGGCCGAACTGCGGCCGAAGACGGCGGAATGGGACGAACGTCGTGAGTTGGACGACGACGTCTTCGACAAGCTCGCCGAGTCGGGCTTCCTGGGAATGCTCGTGCCCGAAGAACACGGCGGATTGGGCTTCGACCTCCTTACCTACCTCCTCGTCCTCGAGGAGATCGCCTGGGGTGACGCGGCGGTTGCTCTGTCCGTCGCCATCCACAGCGGTCCGGTGGCGGGCCTCATCGCCCGGTATGGGAGCGACGCACAGAAGGAACTGTGGTTGCCGAAGCTGGCGTCGGGGGAGACCCTCGGCGCCTTCGCCCTTTCCGAGCCTGACGCCGGATCCGACGCGTCGTCCATCACATCGACGGCGACCAGAGACGGCGACGGCTGGACGCTCGAGGGTGAGAAGCGATGGGTCACGAACGGGGCTCGGGCCGGGGTGGTGGCTCTGTTCGCGCGGACGGGTGACGACGCCATCGGGCTCTTCCTCGTCGAGCCGTCTGCCGACGGGTATGAGGTGGGCGAGAGAGAGACCACCCTGGGCATGCGGGCATCCGAGACCGTATCCGTCCATTTGAATGACGTCCGCGTCGGAGACCACGCCCTGGTCGGCGAACCCGGCGCAGGGCTCCGCTATGCGCTGGATGCCTTGGACCTGGGGCGCATCGGGGTTGCGGCCCAGGCCACGGGCGTCGGGCGCGCCGCTCTGGAGCACGCTACCCGCTACGCCCTGGAGCGTCAGCAGTTCGGGACGCCCATCGCCCGTTTCGGTGCTCTTCAGGCCAAGTTGGCGGATGGTGCCCAGCGTCTGGCGGGTGGTCGCTGTCTGGCCCATGAGGCTGCTGCGGCATGGGAGGCGTCGCGCAGCGGGACGCCACGAACGGGTCTGAACGGGGTGACGGCACGCGCGGCGATGGCCAAGCTCGCCGCTTCGGAGGCAGCCAGCTTCACCGCGGACGAGGCGATCCAGATCCATGGGGGCTACGGCTACATGAGGCACTACCCGGTGGAAAAGCTACTCCGCGACGCTAAGGGCGCCGAGATTTACGAAGGAACCAACGAGATCATGCGACGAGTCATTGCCGGCGAAATCCTTCGGGACGCCGGCGATCGCTAAAGCCATAGAGAGGAAGTGAATGGAGATTTTCGGCCTGATGTCCGAGGGCGGTCACGAGCAACTCGCCTTCTGGAACGATCCGGATCTGGGCTACCGTGGTATCATCGCCATCCATGACACCACCATGGGGCCTGCCCTCGGCGGGACGAGATTCTGGAACTACGACTCCGACGAAGACGCCATCGTCGACGCGCTTCGACTCTCCAGGGGGATGACGTACAAGGCCGCCATCACCGGCCTGAACCTCGGCGGGGGCAAGTCGGTGATCTGGGGTGACAACCGGACCATCGACCGGGAGATGGTTTTCCGCGCCCACGGACGGGCGGTGGACTCCCTGGGCGGTCGATACATCACCGCCGAGGACGTGGGCACGTCACCAGACGACATGGAGTTCGTCTCCATGGAGACCGAGCACGTCGTGGGTCTCATCGGGCGTTCCGGTGATCCGTCTCCGGTGACGGCCTATGGGGTCTACCGGGGGATCAAAGCCTCGGCGAAGGCGCGCTACGGGACAGACTCACTGGCGGGCAAGCACGTCGTCGTTCAGGGCGTGGGGCACGTCGGGTACTATCTCTGCGAGGACCTGGCCGCGGAAAACGCACAGCTCACGGTCACCGATATCGATCAGGACCGCATTCAGAGGGTCGTCGACGATTTCGGCGCCGACGCTGTCGCTCCAGACGAGATCTACGACGTGGATGCCGACATCTTCGCCCCGTGTGCCCTCGGCGCCGTGGTGAACGACGACACCATCGACCGCTTCACCTTCGACATCATCGCCGGTGCCGCCAACAATCAGCTGGCGAAGGGCTCGGTTCACGGGCCCGCCCTGAAAAAGCGCGGCATCCTGTACGCTCCGGACTACGTCATCAATGCCGGCGGGCTCATCAACGTGTATGGTGAGATCAACGAGTGGTCGGCCGAGCGGAGCAAGCGGAAGGCTGGCGACATCTACAACACCCTCCTGCGCATCTTCGAACTCGCCGAGTCGGAGGACATTTCGACGCACGTCGCCGCCAATCGACAGGCGGAGCGCCGCATCCAGGAGGCACGACACCTTCAGCGGACGTGGTGACATGGCCGACACGATGGAGCACCTGAAGCAGACCGACCCCGAGGTCTACGATTCCATCATCTCGGAGGCGAGGCGCCAGGCGGATGGCCTGGAGCTCATCGCGTCGGAGAACTTCGTGTCCCGGGCGGTCCTCGAAGCCATGGGCTCGGTGATGACGAACAAGTACGCCGAGGGGCTGCCGGGAAAGCGGTACTACGGCGGGTGCGAGTTCGTCGATATCGCCGAGGATAAGGCCAGGGAGCGAGCGAAGCGGCTTTTCGGGGCCGAACACGCCAACGTCCAGGCCCATTCCGGCGCCCAGGCCAACATGGCTGCGTACTTCACCTTCCTGAGCCCCGGCGACAAGATCCTCGGCATGAACCTGAGCCACGGAGGGCACCTCACCCACGGCTCACCGGTGAACTTCAGTGGCAGGCTTTTCGAGGTCGCCTCCTACGGTGTCGGCGATGACGATGGACTCATCGACTACGACGCTGTACGCGAACTGGCCCTGAACGAGAAGCCGGCGATGATCGTGGCAGGAGCCAGTGCCTACCCGCGGATCATCGATTTCGAGCGCTTCGGTGAGATCGCCCGGGAGGCGGGCGCCCGCATGCTCGTTGACATGGCCCATATCGCCGGCCTGGTGGCCACGGGGCATCACCCGTCGCCGGTCCCTCATTCCGATGTGGTGACGACGACCACCCACAAGACCCTTCGCGGACCACGAGGCGGCCTCATCCTGTGCACCGAGGAGCATGCCAAGGGCATCGACAAGTCGGTCTTCCCCTTCATGCAGGGAGGCCCACTCATGCACGTCATCGCCGCCAAGGCTGTGGCGTTCAAGGAGGCGTTGGAGCCGACCTTCACGGACTACTCGGCTCAGGTCATCGCCAATGCCCAGGCCCTCGGGGCGGGGCTCGTGGATCATGGCTTCCACCTGGTGAGCGGTGGCACAGATAACCATCTGCTCCTGGTGGACCTTCGGCCTAGCCACGACGAACTCACCGGCAAGGACGCGGAGCACGCCCTGGAATCGGCAGGCATCACGGTGAACAAGAACACGGTTCCCGGCGAAACCCGGTCGCCGTTCGTCACATCGGGGCTCCGCATCGGCACCCCGGCTTTGACCACCCGGGGCATGAAGGAAGACGAAATGCGTCGCATTTCGGACTGGATGGCACATATACTTGAGAAGCCCTACGACGAAGATCGGATCGACGCCGTGCGGGCCGAAGTGCGTGAGATGTGCGACGAATTCCCCCTCTATAGGGAGCTTTCGACCGCCTGAGCCACCGTCAAGGGTGGCGCCCCCCCTTCAGGTTTCACACATTCTGCCGATGAACGAGTTACAGTTCGCCGACGAAGTCCTGGATCAGCTCCAGGAGCGTAACCCGCGGTTTCACCCGCGGTCGTACGTGTTCGTATTGCAGGCGCTGCACTCGGTCATCCAGTCTCTCGACGAGCCCCGGCACATCACGGGGCGCGAACTCACCGAAGGCGTTCGAGAGTTGGCTATCGGGCAGTACGGTCCCCTCGCCAGGACCGTGCTGGAGCATTGGGGCATTCATGAGACCGAAGATGTCGGTCGTGTAGTCTTCGCGATGGTCGAGCAGGGCATACTCGTGAAGGAGGACGACGACAATCCGCAGGACTTCGAGAATCTGTTCGACTTCGAGGAAGCGTTCGAGTCGAATTACCCCTGGAACGCTCGGCCCCAACACTGAAGGGATCCGCTCCGGCGGATCGAAAATCCAAGACAAGCCCGACTGGTCGGGCACACATCGAGGGCGCACGTGAGCACGTCGCCCATGGGAGGGGATGGACATGGTGTCTGAAAGCGGCTTTCCCGCTTGCCAGAAGTGCAACGACGGGCTCTTGCTTCCGCTGTCCGACTACGGAAGGGAAGGAGCACCGATTCGCTACAAGGCCTGGGTCTGCTCCAACCCGGAGTGCGGCTTCAACATCCGCATCGACAACGGAGAGGTCACGCTCGGGCGTCAGATCGGCCAGAGCTACAAGTAGTCACGGGGCGCTCGCTCCATGAGCGATTCATCACCGCCCCTCCGACCCTTCGCCCGAGGGCACATCCGCGTCCAGACGGCGTCCGAGGCCGGCGCTTTCGACCGTCGTGCCATCGACGAGGTCGGCGTTCCCGAGGTGGTACTCATGGAGAACGCCGGGCGATCGGCGGCCCTCCTCGCCCGTAGGCTTCTTCTGGCACCATTCAGAGGGACTCCCACGGCCGACGGGGCTGCCAAGGGGGTGGGTGGGCCTCCTTCCCGCCCGGTCCCGATCGTGGCGCTGGTGGGGTCGGGCAACAACGGAGGCGACGCACTGGTCGTCCTTCGTTCCTTCGCTGCGTGGGGCTACCAGACCCGCGCCGTCGTGGTGGCCGATCGTGCGGCCGACGATCCCCTCCTCCACGGATGGCCCGTGGACATCGTCGATGACCGGGACCTCGCGGATACTGAGTTGCAGGCTCTGCTGGGCACGGCCGCACTCGTGGTGGACGGCATTCTCGGGACCGGAGCACGTGGTGCGCCGCGCCCCCGGCAGGCACGGGTCATCGAGGCGTTGAATGACAGCCAGGGGCCCGTGATGGCCCTCGACGTCCCCTCCGGTGCCGACGCTTCCTCTGGTGGCGTCTCTGGCGCCATCGTCGACGCCGACCTCACGGTTTCCTTCGGCGCTCCGAAGATCGGGGCGCTCCTCCATCCGGCCAGGGCCCGCGTCGGACGACACGTGACGGTCGAGATCGGCTTTCCGCCCATCACCGACGCGGACGCCTCGGCCTTTGCCGTGACGCCATCGTGGGTAGCGCGCCGCCTGCCCCGGCGGGGCACCGACACCCACAAGAACGAGGTAGGGCGGGTGGTCGTCGTCGGCGGGGGGGCGGGCATGGCCGGGGCGGCGATCCTGGCTGGGCGCGCGGCGTTCCGGGCGGGGGCCGGTCTCGTCCAGATTGCCACGGCGGCGGAGAACCGCGCGGCCGTCCTTGGAGCGGTGCCTGAGGCGATCGTCTTGGCATGGAACGACTCGGAGGCGCTCCGGAGGGCGCTGGAGGAAGCCGACGCCGTCGTGGCCGGTCCTGGGCTGGGGACCGGTACGGAGGCCGCCCATGTGTTGCGTGTGGCTCTGGCAGAGGGCGCTGCGCCCCTGGTGCTCGATGCCGATGGTCTCAACCTGGTGGCGGATGGGGCCGTCGATCTGCCGGGTGGACGGCCGATGCTCATGACGCCGCACCCAGGGGAGATGAGAAGGCTTCTGGACGCCAGGGAGGGCGCGGGCGCTCCACCCTCCGACGGAGGCGGCACCTCGTCCCTCGATTTGGCTCGTGCTGCCGCCACGCGCATGCACTGCACCGTTCTCTACAAGGGGGCACCGTCCGTTGTGGCCGCGTCCGAGGGGCCGATGGCCATCGACACGCAATCAACGTCCGACCTGGCCGTGGCGGGTATGGGAGACACCCTCGCCGGAGTGTGTGGCGCCGTCGCGGCGCAGGGCCTCGACGTCGCGGATGCCGGTGCCGTCGGCTTGTACCTGAGCGGGCGGGCCGCCACCCTGGCCCGACGCGGTCCCGGCCTCACCCCTTCCGACGTGGTCGAATCGGTGCCCGCCGCCATCGCCGAGCTGGTGGGCCTCGGTGACGATCTCGTTCGAGGGTTCGGAGGGGGGAGTACGGAGCTCGATCTTCCCTTCGTCCTTTTCGATGCGGACCCGGCTCGTTAGCCGCATGGTGACCAAGGGGTGGCCCGAAGAGCGGAGGACTCCATGAAGCGCGTGAAACTGGGTAAAGGAGGGGAGTTCGACCTCATCCGTCGGCTCGTCGGAAACGACGACGGGGCGGACATCGCGCTCGGGCCTGGCGATGATGCCGCCGTCCTCCGGGATGGCTGGGTGGTCACCACTGACCTCTCCGTCGAAGACGTCCACTTCAGGCGGAAGTGGCTCAACGACGAGGAGATCGGGTGGCGAGCGGGGGCCGTGGCTCTTTCTGACCTGGCGGCCATGGCCGCGACACCGGTGGCGGTGCTGGTGTCGATGGCGGTGCCTCGGCCGGCTGGGGGTGACCGCGCATTGGACCCGGAGGCGGTCCAACGCGGTGTGCGGGCCGCGGCCTTCTCGGTTGGCGCTACCGTCGTCGGGGGCGACCTCACCCGTTCGCCTGGTCCACTCGTCATCGATGTCGTGGCTCTGGGCCGTACGGCGTGGCCGGTGCAACGCGACGGCGCCGAGGACGGCGACGACGTTTGGGTGACCGGCCCGCTAGGGGCCAGCGCCGCGGCGGTGGCAATATGGGAGTCCGGAGGAGAGCCGGGGCCCGAGTTGCGGGCGGCCTATGCCCACCCCGAGCCCCGCGTTTCGGCGGCGTGCGGCCTCGTGGAGCAAGAGGTCGTGGACGCCCTCATCGATCTGTCCGACGGCCTCGCCGGCGACGCGGGCCACCTCGCGGCGGCTTCGGGTGTCGCCATCGTCCTGGACGAGGAGGCCATTCCCGTCGCCGAAGCCGTCGTCAGCGCCTTCGGCCTCGAACGGGCCCGCGATCTCGCACTTCACGGCGGCGAGGACTATGAACTCTGCTTCGTCACTGATCCGGGTGTCGTCGATGTCTCGTATTTCGAGAAGAAGTATGGGTTGCGGCTGGCGAAGGTCGGAACGGTCGAGGGGCTTGCAGTCGGGGGGGAGCCGGCGGTCCGGATCCGCCGCGCAGACGGGACGGTGGAGGAACTGCAGCGTGGAGGGTTCGACCATTGGGGCCCGTCGTGAGTCTGTGCCCTCGGCCAACCCAGCCATGAGGCCGGGGCCGCGCTCGTGATTCGCCTCTTCCTGATTCTCGTCGTCATCGTTCCGGCCACGATCTGGTACGGTTTCCGGATGATGTGGGCGGCGTTCCGTCGGCACCCGGACTTGTCCTGCATATGCGACGCGTGTCCGCGTCGGTGGGCGCGCCTCCTCCTCCGCTGCGCCGGCGTAGAGGTGAGATTCGAGAACCCACACATCGTCGATCCCGGGCGGCCCCAGATCCTCGTAGCGAACCACTCGTCCTGGTTCGACGTCCTCGCTCTCACGGCCCACCTGCCCGGTCGCTACCTCTTCGTCGCCAAGAAGGAGCTGGAGCGGGTGCCGATCTTCGGCACTGCCGTGCGGGTTTGCGGCCACATCTTCATCGACCGACACGACCGCAACCGGGCGGTGGAGTCCCTCGCCACGGCGCGGCAGCGTCTGAAAGCGGAGAATCCGACGGTCATCATGTTCCCGGAGGGGACGCGATCGGCGACGGGGGTCTTGCAGCCATTCAAGAAAGGGGCCTTCGTACTGGCGATCCAAACGGGCGTCGACGTGGTCCCGGCGTTCATCCACGGGGCGCGGGACGTCATGAAGAAAGGCTCGCTCCGCGTGCATCCGGGCATCATCACGGTACGCTTCGGCGAGCCCATCGCCGTGGACGGGCTGGCGCTCGAGGACCGAAACGAATTGACTGTTCGCGCGCAGGTGGCCGTCGCTGGTCTCCAGGCGGCGAACGCATCATCCGAGGAGACGTGATGTCGGCCATCGTCGGCGTGCATGGCAGAGAGATTCTCGATTCGCGTGGCAATCCGACCGTCGAGGCCGAGGTCACCCTCGAGAGCGGCATCCGCGGTCGGGCAGCCGTTCCCTCCGGTGCATCGACCGGGGCGCATGAGGCGGTGGAACTCAGGGACGGCGACAGGGACCGCTACCTGGGCAAGGGCGTCCGGACAGCCGTGGCGAATATCAACACGGAGATCGCCGACGCCATTCGCGGCTTCGAGGCCAGGGAGCAACTCGACATCGATCGAACGATGATCGATCTGGACGGCACGCCGAACAAGCGGAATCTCGGCGCCAACGCCATCCTCGCCGTCTCCATGGCCGCCGCCCGAGCCGCCGCCACGGAGAACCAGATGCCGCTGTGGCGCTATCTGGCGCCCACAGGCTCGGCGGACACGCTTCCCGTGCCGATGATGAATATCCTCAACGGCGGGGCCCACGCGCCCAACAACGTCGACATCCAGGAGTTCATGGTCATGCCCGTCGGAGCCGAGACCTTCTCCGAGGGACTCCGCATGGGAGTGGAGGTCTTTCACCACCTCAAAAAGGTCCTCACAGACCAAGGCAAGAATACCGCCGTGGGCGACGAGGGCGGCTTCGCGCCGGACCTGGCCAGCAACGAGGAGGCCGTGGAGGTCGTCCTACAGGCCATCGAAAAGGCCGGCTATCGGCCGGGCGAGGACCTGGTCATCACCCTCGACGCGGCGGCCACGGAGTTCTTCGAAGACGGCGAGTACGTGTTCCACTGGTCCGGGGGAGAGCGGAGGGACGTGGCCGGAATGGTTGAATTCTGGAGTGAGTGGGTTGCAAAGTATCCCATCCATTCCATTGAAGATCCCCTCGACGAGAACGACTGGCATGGTTGGAAGGCCATCACCGAAGCGGTCGGCAAAGACGTGCAGATCGTCGGCGACGACCTTTTCGTGACCAATCCTGACAGGCTCGAGCAGGGGATCCGTGACGGGGCGGCCAACGCCATCCTCATCAAGGTGAATCAGATCGGCACGTTGACGGAGACGCTGGAGACGATGCGCATCGCCGGCCAGGCAGGGTATGGCAACGTCGTTTCACACCGTTCGGGAGAGACGGAGGACACGCTCATTGCCGATCTCGCTGTTGCCACGGGAGCCGGTCAGATCAAGACGGGCAGTGCGAGTCGCACGGACAGAGTGGCGAAGTACAACCAGCTTCTCCGCATCGAAGAGAAGCTCGGTGACGCGGCGCGGTATCCTGGAGCATCCCTATGGGGCTGAGCAAACTCGCGGGACTTCTCGTCCCCGGCCTTCTCATCGCCGCCATCTACTACGCGGTCTTCGGGGGTGAGTACTCGGTCTTCGAGCTTCGGGAAGCGCGTGCCGCGCTGGAGGTGGAGCGCGTGGCGCTGATTCGGGTGGAAGAGCAGATCGGTTCCCTGGCCGCGTGGGCCGACTCGTTGGAGAACGACCCGACAACCCTCGAGCGGATCGCCCGGGAGGATTTCGGGATGATCCGAGATGGTGAGACGCTCTACCGGTTCGCGGATGCGGGTCCCGTGGCGGAGCTGAACCACACGGACGAGCGCTAGAGAGCTCAGTCCTCCTCTTTCGAACCCCGTTCGCTCTCCACCGGAACCGCTTCCTTCTCGTTCGCGGCTGGGGCGCTTCCGGTCTCCCCGACGTCGAGAAGCTTCCGGGCCACGTTCTCCAGGCCTGCGGCTTCCTCGCTCTTTCCCGGTAGCGACGACCCCACCATCGCTTCCGCCGCCGCCTTCAGGGCCCGTTCCCGGGCCTCGGGTGAAGCCTTCGTCGACTCCTTCACGAAGGGCGAGAAGAGGTCGATGGGAATCGGGAAGAGGGTCGTGGAATTATTCTCCACCGCGACCTCGGTCACCGTCTGCAGGAAGCGGAGCTGCATGGCTACGGGGAACTGCTCGATGATCTCCGCGGCGGCGACGAGCTTCGTCGACGCCTGATACTCTCCCTCGGCGTTGATGACCTTGGCACGCCGCTCGCGCTCTGCCTCGGCCTGCTTCGCCATGGCGCGCTTCATCTCCTGCGGTAGGTCGATGTCCTTGATCTCCACGCCGGTGACGTCGATGCCCCAGGGGTCCGTGCCCTGGTCGATAATGCCACGCACCACCTCGTTGATCCGCTCTCGTTCGGCGAGAAGCTCGTCGAGCTCCGACTGACCGATTACCGATCGAAGCGTGGTCTGGGCCAGCTGGCTGGTGGCGAAGTAGTAGTCCTCGATCTCGATGACCGCCTTCGTCGGGTCCGCCACCCGGAAGTACACCACCGCGTTCACCCGGACGCTCACGTTGTCTTTGGTGATGGTGTCCTGAGGGGCAATGTCCAAGGCCACGATGCGGAGGTCCATCTTGCGCAGTCGGTCGACGCCGAAGGGCACCAGGAAGACGACGCCGGGCCCTTTGGCCCGGGTCAGCTTGCCCAGACGAAAGACGACACCACGTTCGTACTCAAAGAGGACGCGGACGCCCGTGAGGATGGCACCGATTCCACCAATGATGGCCGGGACCAGCAGAGCGCTGAGCTCGAACCCCATGGAACCTCTCCTTCGTCGGAGTGACTGAAAGCGATCGGGCCGAGAGCCCTGTGCGGGCGACCCTGATCAAGGGTACCCGCAGGTCCGAATTCGTGCCGCGCGCCGCGACACACGCTGTTGACAGGGTGCCCGCGCAGGATGAGCTTTTCCGTCCTCGCCGGAGTAGCTCAGCTGGTTAGAGCAGCGGAATCATAATCCGCGTGTCGGGGGTTCAAGTCCCTCCTCCGGCACTCAGAGCAGCAGAAGGTCGCGCCGATGCGGCCCCTCCCGCGGGAGGGGCCGTGTTCGTTCGCCTCAACACCCCTTTCCGTACGCCACGTCCACCCTCGGTCGCCCTGCCTCGTCCAGCAGCGCCTCCACGGGCACTTCGAGGATCTCGACCTCGACCGTCGGCACCGAATCGACGTCCTCGCCGCACGGCATGTCCTGGGGGATCTCGGCTCGGAAGCGCACCTGGCCATTCTCGACGCCGAGGACCATGTAGACGCCGGCGGGAACGATGCTCGATTCCCCGACGGCTCCCGCCGCCTCCAGGTGCTGGAAGTACCAAAGGCGACCGGTCAATCCGAACGGACCCTCGAGCACGCTGAATCCGCGGCCGCCATCCAGTGAAAGCCAGACCCCCATTTCGGCGAGAAACCAGGGCTGGAATCGATCACCCTGCACCTGGCGAATCGGAACCGTCATGCCGTAGCCCCAGTCGCCCACGTCCTCGATGAGGGTGACCGCTGCAGCGTCGTCCCCCTGGGCAACGAGCGCCGCGTAGGGCCACCGCCCCTGGGTCCGTAGGCGAGCGGAGAGCCACCCGGCGGGCTCATCGTCTCCGGCACCCCGCCAATAGCGGGCGAGGGGCACGGCAGTGCTATCGAGGTTCTGGGCCCAGCACGCCTCAGGCTGTCCACGACAGAGCTCTTCGAGTCGCTGGTACTCCACGTTGTATATGGAGTCCAGTGGACCGTGCAGGTACGCGTCGACGAACTTCGGCTCGTCGTCGAGCATGGGTGCGGCGATGGCAGCGGATGCCGGTGCCGGCGGCGGGGGCGGCGCTTCCATGCTATCGGGAGCGCCAAGGTGGGCGTCGGTATCGAGCGGAACCCGGTCTCCGCCGCAGCCAAATAGGGCAACGGTGGCACAGAAGGCGATGGTACGAGGCCATCGAGACGTCGGGAATGGGGCCATATTCGACGGTAACGCGTTCCCGCCGGCTCCGCCCACCTTTTCGACCGCCGGGCCGTCTCGTGTGGCACGTCCTTCGATTCCCCCGACGCTCAGCCTGCCGTACCTTGATAGGCTAGACAGCGACTCCACACGATCAGCCACCAGGGCAAGAAGAAGGCAGCCATGACCGGACGAGCAAAAACCATTCTCACCGGGCGCCGGGAGCGCATGGAGCGCATCCTCGATCGGAAGCTCTTGGCTCCGAAGGCGGGAGCCGATACCCCCATCCCTGATGAGACGCGCGAACACCTCCTCAGTGAAGCCCACGACCTGTACTGGAACGAGTTGGAGTGGGAGCATATCACCGACGAGGAGGCCTTGGAGGATGGCCCGTTGGTCGAGCTCACTTTCCCGGGCCTCCTCGCTTACGTTCGGGGCCTCCTTCTCGACGAAGTCATGCCCGACGCGCTGTCGCCTGCGAACCCTCGTCCACAGGTGGTGGCCGACCTCCTCGGCTTTCTCGCCGAGCGTATCGTCAGCCTGGAGGAGAACCTCGACGGTGATGACGCGTCGGAGCCGGAGAAACTCCAGCGCGAGTTGGCGATGACCAGCGAGCTCATCGACCGGGTTCTCTATCTGTATCATGATCTCTCCACCCAGGAAGTCGAATTCGTGGAGTCGGCCCAGGCCGCGACCTGAGGCGCGTGTAGCGCCGGGGTCCGCCGTGCCGTTGCCCTGATGGTCCGTCGCAGACCGGGACGGCCGTACCTGTCGGGAGCCCCACTTCTGGTAGCCCATCGCGGCGGGGCGAAGCTGGCTCCTGAGAATACCTTGGCCGCCTTCAAGGCTGCGGTCGAGGAATGGGGGGCCGACATGCTCGAACTCGATGTCCGGCTCTCGAAGGACGGCCATGTGATGGTCGTCCACGATGCCACGGTGGATCGCACCACCGACGGTGCGGGCGCGGTCGCCGACTTCACCCGCAAGGAGCTCCAGTCTCTTGATGCCGGCTATCACTTCGTCGACTCCTCGGGCCATCGGTCCTTCCGGGGAAGGGGTGTCACGATCCCGACGTTGGAGGAACTCATGGATGCGTGCCCGGACACATGGCTGAACGTCGAGGCGAAGGAGGCCCAGGTCGCCGCACCACTCGTGGAGCTCGTGCGCCGGCGAGGTGAGACCCACCGGGTTCTCGTCGCTGCCGAGCACGATTCGAATCGTGCCGCCGTCCGTGGGTATGAGGGGCCCTGGGGCGCGAGCCGACATCACTGCATCCTCTTCTGGATCGCGCATCACCTTCCGGGCGGGGGGCCCTACACGCCGGCGGTCGACGTCTTTCAGATCCCGGAAAGGTGGAAGGGCGTTCGCGTCCTGACCCCGCGGCTCGTCCGCGAGGCCCACCGCCGGAACATCCCGGTGCATGTCTGGACGGTGGACGATCCCGCCGACATGCGTCGGTTGCTGGACTGGGGGGTGGACGGCATCCAGTCCGATCGGCCCGACCTCCTGTCCGATGTGCTGGTCGAGCAGGCGGGGCGGCCGCTCCCGCCGTGTAGACGCTCGGCGACCGGGAGGACCTCTTCCGACGACTCGCCGTGAACCAGGGAGCCGCAAGGTGAAGCGCCTACCGTCGGACCCGGTCGCTTTGGTTCGGGCGACCATCGTGGCAGAGCTCGACGACGTCCGGGACGGGCCCGTCGTCGTTGCCCTGTCCGGTGGACTCGATTCGTGCGTCCTCCTGCACGCTTTGCGCTTTTCAACCGCCGTCGAGACGGCCCTCGTCGCCGCCCACTTCGACCACGGGATGCGTTCCGGCAGCCGGAGCGACGCAGCATGGGTCCGGGGCGTGTGTAAGGCATGGTCCGTGGATCTCGCCGAGGGAGGTGTGACGGGGTCGGCCACCGTACCGACGTCCGAGGACGAGGCCCGGGACCTCCGCTACGCCTTCCTCGGGGACGTCGCCGAGCAAAGGGGCGCGGTCCTCCTCACGGCCCATCACGCGGATGACCAGGCCGAGACGGTGCTCTTCCGGGCCCTGCGGGGCACGGGTATCGAGGGCCTGGCCGGCATTCCCCGTCGTCGCGTTCTGGACGTGGATGGAGACGTCGGGGTCACGGTGGTCCGGCCGCTGCTGAGCCTGACCCGCGACGATCTGGAGGCATACGCCCGCCAGTGCGTCGTTCCCTACCGACCCGACCCCTCCAACGAAAGCGCGTCCTTCGCTCGCAACGTCCTCCGCCGCACGATTCTGCCTCTGGCCGAAGAAAAGGTGGCCCCGGGGGCTCGTCGATCCCTCGCCCGTCTCGCCGACATCGCCCGGGAAGAGGAGGCCGCATGGGCCGCGGCCATGCGGTTCGTCCTGCCGGCTCTGGACGTCCGCCCAGGGACGGAAGGCGACCTCGGGCGTCGGCCTGATGCGAAGCGATGCCTGTCGTGCCGGCGGGACGCGTTGGTGGAGGTCGGGCCTGCCCTCGCCGCCCGGGTTCTCCGGCGCATGGCCGGCGAGCACGGGCTGAACCTCGATCGTGACACCACCCGTCGCGGCTTCGCCTTCGTCCAGAACAGCCAGAGCGGCCGGTACATCGAGCTCGGTCGGGGGGTCCAGCTCCATCTGAAGGAGGATCGCGTAATCATCGTATCTTCTGAGAAGCCCGAGACCGATCCCATGAGAGGGTCGGCGTCCCTCGACCGAGCCGAATGACCGACACCCGCCCTTCCGAGTCCTCGGACCGCCCGCCGACCGGTAGTCTCGTGCCCGATCCTCGATTGGGGGGACACCGCATTCGTGGAGTCGTCTTCGACGCCCACCAGATTCAGGCCAGGGTGCGGGAGCTGGCTGCCGAGATCAGCGAAGCCTATGGAACCGAGGACCGCCTCCTCGTGCTCTGCCTCCTGAAAGGCGCGTTCCTGTTCACCTCAGACCTCGTGCGCCACATCACACTCCCGGTGCAGCTCGACTTCATGGTGGCGGCGAGCTACGGAGACGCGAAGGAGACCAGCGGAGAGGTCACGGTCCGATACGATCCGCCCATGGATCTGACGGGTCGAGCCGTGCTCCTGGTAGAGGACATCATCGACACGGGAACGACACTTGCGGCCCTCGTTCCTCGTCTGGTGGAACAGGGTGCCGCCAGGGTGGATGTCTGCGCCTTGCTGCACAAGCGGGAGCCGACAGCCGTGGTCGAGGCACGCTGGGTGGGATTCGATGCACCCAATTCGTTCCTAGTGGGGTACGGACTCGACCACGCTGAAGACTTTCGTCAATTACCTTATATCGCCAGCCTATAAGGACCGGCCTGACGCGGCCAACGGTCCGATACCAGTAGACGATGCCCGACGATCCCATCAAGCCCGATCCCGATCAGCGATTGGGCCGAATGTCCAAGAACGCTGCGTTCCTGATGCTCATGGCGCTGGCGCTCCTCTTCCTCGTGCAGACCATGCGCGGCCAGGAGGACGCCCCGGCGCGCATCACGTACTCCCAGTTCCTCGAGTACCTGGACGAAGGTCGCGTCCACAAGGTGGTCTTCCGGGATCGCGCCATGGAGGGCGATTTCCGGGCTACGACCACCATCGAGGGCGAGGACTATGCGAAGTTCGTTTCGCGAACCCCGGGAGACGTCACGGACGGCCTTCTGGACCAGCTCACGAGCCAGGGCGTCGTCGTAGACGCCGAAGAGGCTGACGCGGGGTGGGGGACGTACCTCATCACCATCCTTCCCTGGATTCTGTTCATCGCCTTCTGGATCTGGATCTTCCGGAGCATGCAGGGAGGCGGGAATCGCGCATTCCAGTTCGGGCGTTCCAAGGCCAAGCTCATCTCGCCAGACACGCCGAAGGTGACCTTCGCAGACGTCGCCGGTGCCGACGAGGCCAAGGAAGAGCTTCAGGAGATCATCGAGTTCCTGAAGGACCCGGCGAAGTTCTCCCGCCTCGGCGGACGGCTCCCCAAGGGCGTCCTGCTCGTGGGGCCCCCCGGAACCGGCAAGACTCTGCTCGCTCGAGCCGTTGCGGGTGAGGCAGGCCGGCCCTTCTTCCAGATGTCGGGCTCCGACTTCGTCGAGATGTTCGTCGGTGTCGGCGCGTCCCGTGTGCGCGACCTCTTCGAGCAGGGCAAGGCTCACGCCCCGTGCATCATCTTCGTCGACGAGATCGACGCCGTGGGCCGCCACCGCGGCGCGGGCTTGGGCGGTGGGCATGACGAGCGCGAGCAGACCCTGAATGCGCTTCTGGTCGAGATGGACGGCTTCGAGTCCAACGAAGGCGTGATTCTACTCGCCGCGACGAACCGACCCGACGTCCTCGATCCAGCGCTCCTGCGCCCGGGCCGCTTCGATCGTCAGGTCGTCGTCGATGCCCCTGACGTGAAAGGCCGCGAAGGTATCCTCAGGGTCCACGCCAAGAAGTTGCCCCTGGCCGACGACGTCGACCTATCGCTCATCGCTCGGGGAACGCCCGGGATGAGTGGCGCCGACCTGGCCAACATCTGCAACGAGGCAGCCCTCCTCGCTGCGCGTCGGGATGGTGAAAGGGTCTCGATGGACGACTTCGAGAAGGCCAAAGACAAGGTGATGCTCGGAACGGAGCGTCGGAGTCTGGTCTTGACCGAGCAGGAGAGAACGCTCACCGCCTATCACGAAGCGGGGCACGCGGTGCTGGGGCTCAAGATCCCCGGCCTCGACCCCGTCCACAAAGTGACCATCGTTCCCCGGGGCCGCGCGCTGGGAATCACCGCGAGCCTTCCCGAGGTGGACCGTCACTCCTATACCAAAGAGTGGTTGGAAGGCCAGTTGGCGATGCTCTTCGGCGGCCGCGTCGCCGAGGAGATGGTATTCGGACCGAACGACGTCACCACGGGCGCGGGCAACGACATCGAGCGAGCCACCTCCATGGCCCGCCGGATGGTCACATCCTTCGGTATGAGCGAGGTCATCGGACTCGTCGCCGTCGCCGACAACGAGCAGGAGGTTTTCCTCGGCCGGGAGATCAGCCAGCGCCGGACGGTGTCCGAGCACACCCAGCGTATCGTCGATCAGGAAGTCAAGCGGTTCCTCGATGAAGCCCATGAGCGGGCCCACGACGTCCTGACCGAGCACAAGGATCTCATGGAGCGGATTGCTCAGGCCCTTCTCGAGCGCGAGACCCTCGATCGCGAGCAGATTCAGACGTTGGAGCGGGGTGATCCCTTGCCACCCATGCCCGACCCTGTGGACGAGGTCGGAGAGGCGCCGAGCCTGGCCGAGAAGCCGACACCGACCCCCGGGAAGGCGAAGCGACCCTTCGGCCTTGGAGGGGAGGGCCCGATCCCGGGACCCGCTCCCGGCTGATTTCGGTACTCCATCGTTGTCGGAGGTCGTACCTTGGTAGCGATCGCCTCCCTTCGACCGTGTGGAGCGGCCTGACGTGACGTTGATACTGGAACAGCTCCAGTTCTTGCGACCGGGTTGGACCGACCTGGTCGAGATCCTCATCGTCGCGTTCCTGCTGTACCGTCTTCTGCTGGTGCTCCAGCGGACGCGGGCCATGCAGATCATGCTGGGTGTGGTCGCGCTGGCCCTCTTGTACGGCGCGTCACGGCTTCTGGATCTCATCCTCATCCGCACCATGCTCGAAGCGGCGTTTCAGTATGGGGCCATCGCCGTCCTCGTCGTTTTCCAGCCCGAACTGCGATCGGCTCTGGCCCGTCTCGGCCGCAGTCGGATGATGAGGGCCTTCCAGCGTATGGAAGGGAGCCGCGTCACCGAAGAGATCGTCGAGGCGGTCGAGCGGCTGTCCCATGCCCGGCATGGGGCTATCATCGCTATCGAGCAGGAGATCGGCCTCGACGAGTATGCGGAAACGGGTAGCCCCGTCGATGCACGGGTCTCCGCCGAGATGCTTACGACGATCTTCACCCCCTACTCGCCGCTCCACGACGGGGCCGTCCTGGTCGTCGGCGACCAGATTCGCACTGCGGGTGCCATCCTACCGCTTACCCAGTCCACGGTGAAGGACCGCTCGCTGGGCACTCGGCACCGGGCGGCCCTGGGACTCAGCGAAGAGACCGACGCCATCGTCATCGTCGTGAGTGAAGAGACCTCCCAGGTGTCGTTGGCCGTGGGTGGACGCCTGGACAGGGACGTGGGCATGGAGCGACTGCGCGAGACCCTGGTAGGAGCTGCACCGGCGAGCGAGTCGCCGTTGGTATCGCCCAAGTCCGTGTTGTCGCCCTCCTGACCTCGCGGCGCATGTCCGGGGGATCCGCTCTTCCAGTGGTAATCAAGGCCTCGAAGACCGCGTAGGTACATTGCAGACGGCGCGTTGACACTCTGGCGGGCCACGGCCTAGATTGCCGAGTCTCAAAGCGTCGGACGGCATCGGTCGATCCGACGCTGAATTTCAGATACAGGTAACGAGGAGCGACGACTCCGTGGAATATCGGCTACTGACTCTTTTCGCCGACGGCGGGCTGATGATGTACCCGCTCGTACTGTGCTCGATGATCGCGCTGGGTGTGATGATCGCGAAGTTCTTCACGCTCCACATCGCGCACAAAGGCACCAGCCGGGTTCTCACCGAAGTGGAAGAGCTCGCTCTTTCCGGTGACATCGCGGGGGCCATCGAGGTCGCCCGGGACACCCCCGGTCCTGCCTCGGCCATCCTCCTCGCCGGTCTCCGCCGTCTCGAGACCAAGAAGCTGAATGCCGGTGAGCTCGAGTCGATGATCGCCACGACGGGGACCATCGAACTCGGCTTTCTCGAGCGCGGTCTCGTGATTCTCGCCACCGTTGCCAACGTCGCCCCTCTCATGGGCTTCCTCGGTACGGTGGCTGGGATGATCCTGGCTTTCGCCGCCATCGAGCAGGCGGGGAACGTGGAGCCGTCCCTCGTCGCGGGCGGTATCAAGGTGGCGCTGCTCACCACGGCATCTGGACTCGTCATCGCCGTTCCGGTGAATATCGGCTACAACTTCTTCGTGACCCGTATCGACCAGCTCATCGTCGACATGGAGCACGGCGCGCAGAAGATCATCAACCTGGCTTGGGACCTGGAGAAGGACGGCAAGATCGAGATCATCCCGAGAGGCGATGATCGTTGGCCGGCCAAGGAGGGCTTCGCAGCGAAGGCCGCGGCGTCCAGTCCGCCGCCCAGTCCGACGCCCAACAAGCCGGACATGGGAGCCGGAGAGGCTTCGGGTTCGGCGGGGGAAAGTGGGGAGTAGGAACGCAGGACGCGGAACACGCAGGGCTCCGACTCAGTACTTGTAACGAAACAGAGGAAAAACGGATGGCTGTTCTCAACAACAAGAAGTCGAAGGTGAGCGATGAGGTCCCGACTTCGTCGATGGCCGACATCGCGTTCCTTCTGCTGATCTTCTTCCTGGTTACGACCACCTTCCCCAAGGACAAGGGGCTGGGTGTCGTGCTCCCGGAGCCGGGTGAAGAAGCCCAGGTCAGTCAGAAGAACATCCTGCACCTCATCGTCCAGCCCACGGGCATCGTGGACGTGAAGCGGGGTGAGAGCACCCAGATCCAACAGATGCGTCCGCGGGAGATCGAAGGGCTGTGGCGACAGGAAGTCTCCGCCAATCCGAATCTCATCGCGGCGGTGAAGACCCACCCCGACGCCTCCTACAAGTTCATGATGGACGTGCTCGACGCGCTCCACACGGCGAATGCCGAGCGGATCTCGCTGCAGGTCCTGGAGAACTGACGGATGTCGATCAAGGGTGGTGGTTTCGAGAAGAGCTCCAAGGCGTCGTCCGAGGTCCCCTCGTCGTCGCTCGCGGACATTGCATTCCTTCTCCTGATCTTCTTCATGGTGACGACGGTCTTCCAGCAGGACCGCGACCGTCCCATCGAGTGGCCCGAAGCCGAGGCCGCGGAGAAGATCGACGAGAAGCAGAAGAACATCCTCAACATCTGGATGGAGCGGGACGGTTCGATCTTCATCAACGATCAGCCGGTTCCCATGGTTGACGTCTCGCAGATCGTGGCTCCGCTTTACGCGGACTCCGAGCGGGCCCTCGTCATTTCCATCCGCGGTGATCGGGATGTGCCCTACCGGTTCATGGATCAGGTCCAACAGGAGCTGGTCGCCGCCGGTGTCGTGCGGGTCGTTTTTGCCGCACAGATGGAACAGGCCATGCAGAGGGAGAGACGATGACACCTGAAGCCGTAACAGCCCCTGAAATGCAGCCGTCGGCCAACGATCGACTGAAGAGCACTTTCAATTCGTGGTTCTGGGGGTCGATGATCGCCGCCACGGTGGTGCACTTCGGAACGTTCGCGCTCTGGCCGGAACTGCAGGCCGAGGATTTCTCGTTCGAAAGTGAGGAGCTGGAGGCCATCGAGCTCCCACCGGAGATCGAGATCCCGCCGCCGCCTCAGCAGATTTCGCGCCCCGCCACGCCCGTCATGGCGAGCGCCGAGATCGACGAGGACATCACCATTGCCCCGACGACGTTCGAAGAGAACCCCGTCGAGGACTTGCCGCCGCCGCCTGAAGAGGAAGCGACGGACCTGTCGGCGCAGCCGACGTTCACTCCCTTCACCGTGGCGCCGACGATTCAGAATCGTCAGGAAGTCGTCCGCGCGATGACGCGTGAGTATCCGCCGCTCCTGCGCGACGCGGGTATCGGTGGAACGGTCCTGGTCTACTTCTTCATCGACGAGAGCGGGGTCGTACAGGACTACCGGATCCACGAGAGCTCGGGCCACCAGGCACTCGATGACGCGGCCTTGGCCGTTGCCGACGTGTACCGCTTCACGGCTGCGCTCAACCGGGACAAGAAAGTTCCCGTCTGGGTCCAATTCCCGATTACCTTCCAGGTTCGATAACCCGGAGCCTGGGAATCCTCGAAGGGACCCCGCCGGTGCTCCGGCGGGGTCCCTTCTTTATTGTATGTGCGTGAGCCATCCAGAATCATGACCTCCGCGACCATCAGCTACACGGAACGCCTGACCGAGACGGTGCCGGCGGTAAGGGAGAGCATCAACGATGCCGCCCACGCCGCGGGTCGCAACGTCGAGGAGGTTCGGCTCGTGGCCGTCACGAAGGGCCACCCGTTCGAAGCCGTGGATGCGGCCCTGGCTGCGGGACTCACCGATCTCGGCGAGAACCGAGTGGCCGAGATGGAGGAGAAGGTCGCCCACTACGGTTCGGAATCCGTGGTCTGGCACATGATCGGCCATATCCAGAGCCGAAAGGCCGGACGGGTGGCGGAGGCGGCGGCCATGGTCCACTCCGTCGACTCGTTGAAGCTCGCACGGAAGCTGTCCCGGGCCGCGGAGGAAGGCAGCGCGCCCCTGAACGTCCTGGTGCAGATGAACACATCGGGGGAAGAAGCGAAGTACGGCTTCGCTCCCGAGGAGGGATACGACGCTGTATTGGAGATGAGCGAGATGACTGGGCTGAACGTTCGAGGGCTGATGACCATGGCTCCCTTCGACGACGACGAGGGGGTCCTGGGCTCGACCTTTTCCGGTCTGAGAAAGCTCTCCGAGCGACTCCAGTCGGCGAGCGAACAAGTGGGTCCCGAGCTTTCCATGGGCATGACCAACGACCTGGACATCGCCATTCGCGAAGGCAGCACCATAGTCCGCATCGGCACGGCACTCTTCGGCGAACGAGATCGAAAATGATCGACCTGACACCGCTGGACGTCCGCAACAAGCGCGGCGACTTCAAGAAGCTGATGCGGGGGTACGACCCGCAGGAAGTGGACGTCTTCCTGGAGTTGGTTGCCGAGCGCCTGGAGGCCCTGGTACGCGAGAACATCCAGCTCCGGGATCGGACCACCGCTCTGCAAGTGCAGGTGGAGGCTCAGACCGGTCGTGAGCAGGCGGTCCAGGACGCACTGGTCACCGCCCAGGAGCTGCGGAAAGACATTCGCGAGCAGTCGCAGCGAGAGGCCGATCACATCATGCGGGAAGCCGAAGGTGAGGCTCGGCGCATGATCACCGAGGCCGAAGCGGAGGTGCGCTCGCGTCTTCGCGGCGTCCAACACCGGTTGGACGAGTCTCGGGACTCCCTGGAGAAGCTGGAGCGGCGGCGTCAGCGCTTCCTCCATGAGTTCCGCGGACTCCTCCAGCGAGAACTGGACGTGGTCCAGGTGGAAGAAGAGCGGGTCCCGCTGGAAGAGCGGACGGTGGATCTGGAACTGGGTGGTCATCGAGGGTCGTCGGCGATGGGGTCGCCAGGAGCCGGCTTGGTCGGAGAGGGCTCCCCCGTGGTAGATGAGGCGTTCCCCGCGGTCGATGAGGTGACCTCCGAGGTCGAAGACCCGGGCGCTGAGGCCGACGACGCATCTCCCGGAGTCGAGGAGACCTCGGACGAAGCCGATCAAGCCTCCCACGGAGTCGAGGGGTCCCCCGATGAGGCGTCCCTGGTCGAGGATGGCTCCGGTACAGTCGAGCTCGTGGACTTCAGTGGCGATGAATACGACCGGGCCTCGGCACCCGAGAGTGCCGACTCGAGCGAGGAGGCGGACGAGGTTACACCAGAGCCCCCCACCGAGCCGGCATCCAACGGCTCGGAAAGTGGGGACGGGAAGGAGGAGGCACGACCCGAGGAGTCTCCCCCTGTCGATGTCGCCGACCTGGGACCCAAAGCCATGCACGCGGCCGATGGAGCCGCGGCGCCACCTACTCCGACCGTGGCGAGCGAGCCGTCGGCTCTCGAACTCGAGCTCATGGCCAGCGCCACACCCGAGGCCCTCTCGGGGGACTACCCCGACGTGCCCGACCTCGAGACCGTGCTCGCCGAAGCGGGGATCGACGAGGTGAGGCCGCCGGCGGACGAGGAGATCTCTCCGCCTCCAGCGAGCCGAAACCCGTCGCGCGACGATGCTCGTCGGCCCGAGGATCGGCTTGTGTTCGACAAGGACAAGAAGGGCAGGCAGGGCTGACGGCCAGGAACATGAGTCAAGATCTGAGGCACCGGGTCGACGAGTGCGCCGAGGCTATCAAGGGGCGCCCCGGCGCCCGTCCCACCGTCGGGATCGTCCTGGGCACCGGGCTAGGTGCGCTGGCGGACATGATCGACGTCGAGACTACGATCCCCTATGAGGAGTTGCCGGGCTTTCCGGTCCCGACCGTGGAGAGTCACTCGGGACGCCTAGTACTGGGCACGCTCGGCGGCACGCCGGTGGTGGCCATGCAGGGGCGCTTTCATCGGTACGAAGGCTACACCCTCCAGGAAGTCACCTTCCCTGTTCGAGTTCTGAAACGAGTGGGTGCCGAGACCCTTGTCGTTTCCAACGTGTCCGGCGGCATGAATCCGCTCTGGAGCGTCGGCGAGCTCGTCCTGATCGACGACCACATCAACCTGCTGGGCGACAGTCCGCTCATCGGGCCCAACGACGAAGATTTCGGGCCGCGATTCCCCGATATGTCGGAGCCATATGACATCGGGCTTCAGGAGATGGCCCTGGAAGCCGCATTGGAGTTGAATATCCGGCTGAACCGAGGCGTATACGTGGCCGTGTCCGGACCCCAGCTCGAGACCCGCGCCGAGTACCGGATGCTCCGGGGTCTCGGCGCCGACGTGGTAGGAATGTCCACGGTTCCAGAGGTGATCGTCGCCCGGCACATGAGTATGCGAGTGCTGGGCCTCAGCATCATTACCGACGCGTGTCTGCCCGATGCGCTCGAGCCCGTCGACGTTTCCGCTATCATCGCCGCCGCCGCCGAGGCAGAACCCCAACTGACCCGACTCATCGAGCGGGTCGTGAGCCGAATCTAGAACCGCTTTCCAGCGACTCATCCCCATGACATACCCCGAGCTGCCGAGCAGCCTCCTCGACGTGGAGGAGGAGTCCCTTCGTCGTTGGCGCGACGAAGACCTCTTCCGCCAGACACTGGAGCAGAACGCCGACCAGGAGCGCTTCGTCTTCTACGAAGGTCCGCCCACCGCGAACGGCCGGCCGGGCCTACATCACATTCTCAGCCGTACCATCAAAGACCTCGTCTGCCGTCACCGGGCCATGCTCGGCCACAGCGTCACCCGGATCGCGGGGTGGGATACGCATGGGCTACCGGTTGAGATCGAGGCCGAGAAGAAGCTGGGCATCAGCGGTAAGCCTGAAATCGAAGCCCTGGGCATCGCCGAGTTCAATCAAGCGTGCAAGGACTCGGTCTTCACGTACAAGGAGGAGTGGGAGGAACTCAGCGAGCGTATCGGCTACTGGCTCGAGTACTGGCGCCCCTACGTCACCTTCCACACCACCTACATCGAGTCGGTGTGGGCCATCCTCAAGACCATCGCGGACAAGGACCTCCTCTACCGCGGGCACAAGAGCGTGCCGTATTGCCCGCGGTGCGGGACCGCACTTTCGTCCCACGAGGTGGCTCAGGGCTACCGCGACGTCTGGGATCCGTCGTTGACCTTCGTGTGCGAGGTCGTCGATGCCGATGGCGAGCCCGACCCGGAGGGCAGGGCGATCCTGGCCTGGACGACGACGCCATGGACCGTGCCGTCGAACACGGGCCTGGCCGTCCACCCCGACCTCTCGTATGTGGAGGTGGCTCGCGACGGTCGCCGCTACATCGTCGCCGAGGGGCGCGCCGAGGCCATCTTCGGCGAAGAGGCCGACGTCGTGGGGCACCTTCGAGGCAGCGAGATGGTGGGCTGGCGGTACCGTCGCCCTCTGGACCTGGTCCCCGAGCCTGAGGATTCCGGCAACGGCTGGACCGTCGTAGCCGAGGACTTCGTGAGCGCCGACGACGGGACGGGTATCGTCCACATGGCGCCGGCGTTCGGGGCCGACGACTACGCCGCCGGTCAGCGTCACGGACTGCCCATGCTCAACCCCATCGACGACGCCGGTCGCTTCGAGGAGGGCATCGAGCTGGTGGGTGGGCTGTTCGTAAAGGACGCCGACGCGGTCCTCGTCGACGAGTTGAAGGCGAGGACGCTGCTCTTCGAGCTCGATCGCGTCGAGCACAGCTACCCTCATTGCTGGCGCTGCGACTCGCCTCTCCTGTACGTAGCCATCGATTCGTGGTTCGCGGCGACGTCGACACTGAAGGACCAGCTTCTGGCGAACAATGCCCAGATCGCCTGGCACCCACCGGAGGTGGGAGAGAAGCGTTTCGGTGAGTGGCTGCGAGGCAACATCGACTGGGCCCTCTCCCGGGACCGCTACTGGGGCACGCCCCTTCCGGTCTGGGTGTGCGATGCCGACCGCGACCATATGCGGTGGATCGGCTCCCTGGCCGAACTGGCCGAGCACGCCGGAGCGCTTCCGGAGGACTTCGATCCCCATCGGCCCTTCATCGACGAAGTTACCTGGGGTTGCTCGGAATGCGCTGGGACCATGAAGCGGACTCCGGAGGTCATCGACGTCTGGTTCGATTCTGGAGCCATGCCCTACGCCCAGTGGCATTATCCCTTCGAGAACGAAGAGGAGTTCGAGGACCACTTCCCAGCGGACTTCATCTGCGAGGGCCTGGACCAGACCCGAGGATGGTTCTACTCACTCCTGGCCATCTCGACCATGCTCGGGCGCGGACCGTCCTTCAAGGCCTGCCTCGTGAACGACCTGGTTCTCGACTCCGAGGGCCAGAAGATGTCCAAGTCCAAGGGCAACATCGTGAACCCTTGGGACGCGGTGGGGGAGCACGGAGCCGACGCCGTGCGCTGGTACTTCATCACCTCGTCGAACCCGTGGCTGCCCAAGCGCTACGATCCGGAAGGCGTCTCCGAGGCGGCCCGCAAGTTCTTCGACACCCTCTTCAACTCCTATCGCTTCTTCACCCTCTACGCCTCGGTGGAGGGGTGGGTCCCGTCGGATGACGACCCGGCGGTGACGGAGCGACCGCTCCTGGATCGGTGGCTCGTGGCCCGCCTCGATTCGGTGGTAGGTGAGGTGTGCTCGGGGCTCGACGGCTACGATCTCACCCGCGCGTACCGCGCTCTAGGCGACTTCGTCGTCGAGGACCTCTCCAACTGGTACGTACGTCGCAATCGTGCCCGCTTCTGGAACAGCGACGACGATGCCGACCAGCGAGCAGCTTTCCGGACGCTCTACGACGCCTTGCGCCAGGTAGCGCTTCTGGCGGCACCGTGCACACCCTTCTCCTCTGACTGGCTCCATCGTGCGCTCACCGGTGAGAGCGTCCACCTCCAGCGCTTTCCCTCTGCACTCGGAGCGTCCGAGCGAGACGCCCTCCTCGCGGGCGAGGACCTCGAGGGCGACATGGATGCGGTTCGAACCCTCGTTTCGCTGGGCCGTGCGGCTCGGGAAGACGTGCAGATCCGCGTGCGGCAGCCTCTCAGACAGGTACGAGCCGTCGTCCCCGGGGGGCGGACGCTCTCCGAGGAGATGCTGGAGGTCGTTCGGGACGAGTTGAACGTGAAGGAGGTGGGCTTCCTCTCCACGTCCGAGGGGCTGGTGAGCCTTACGGCCAAGCCGAACTACCGCTCCCTCGGGAGCCGCTTCGGCAAGCGGACCAACGACGTGGCCAACCGGATCAGGGCGCTCTCCGAGGAGGACCTCCGAGCCTACCAGGCCACGGGGATGCTGTCTGTCGAGCTGAACGGAGAATCCCACGATCTGGGCGCAGACGACCTGGACGTGATTCAGGAGGCGTCCGGCGGGTTGGCGGTGAAGGGGGAGGGCGCCTACACCGTGGCCCTCGACCCCTCGCTCGACGACGAGCTGAGGGCGGAAGGTGTCGCCCGTGAACTCGTGAATCGTATCCAGCGCCTGCGTCGAGATGCCGGCCTCGAGATCTCGGACCGGATCGAACTCCGGGTGGCCGGATCGAAGGAGATCCGTACCGCGGCGGAGAGCCATCGGGACTTCATCGGTGGAGAGGTGCTGGCGGCGCAGATGAATGTGGTCGAGGCCATTGAGGACGGCGACCTGCCCCACGTCCGGGAGGTCGATATCGACGGAACGCCGGCGACCCTCGGTCTGCGGCCTTCGGTTGGCTAGCGGGCCGGGGACGGTCCACGAACTCGTCGTGGGCCCGGAGGGGGCCGATCGGCTGGACGTTTTCGTTTCCGACCGGCTGGAGCTGTCCCGGACTCGTGTCCAGAAGCTCGTGGTGGCGGGCCTGGTGACCGTCGACGGCCGCGGCGCGAAGAAGTCCGAGGAGTTGGCGCCGGGGTGCGCCGTACGGGTGCAGGTGCCACCAGCACAGTCCGTCGAGATCGCCGCCGAAGACCTCCCGCTGGACATCGTCTTCGAGGACGACCACCTGTTGGTGGTGAACAAAGCCGCGGGGATGGTCGTGCATCCTGCCCCCGGCCACCGATCGGGAACGATGGTGAACGCACTCCTATGGCATGTCCCGAACCTGTCCGGCGTTGGGGGGCGGGCTCGCCCGGGCATCGTGCACAGGCTCGATCGCGACACGTCGGGCCTCCTCGTCGTTGCCAAGACCGACGCTGCCCACCGTCGGCTCGCCGACGCACTCCGGGCTCGTCGCATCAAGCGCCTCTACCAGGCCGCGTGTTGGGGGCACGTAGCCGAGGATGCCTTGGCCATCGACGCGCCCATCGGCCGCGACCCCAACGACCGGAAGCGGATGGCTGTGGTGGAAGACGGACGCCCGGCTCACACACGGGTGAAGGTGCGGGAGCGCTGGCTGCGAGCCGACCTCCTGGACGTTGCCCTCAAGACCGGACGGACGCATCAGATCAGGGTCCATCTCGCGCATATCGGCCATCCCGTGGTCGGCGACCAGACCTACGGCGTCGGTTGGGAGCGTGGTCTGGGCGGCCCCACCCGTCGGTGGGTGGACGAGCTGGCTCGCCGGGTCAGGCGGCAGTTCCTCCACGCCTCGAAGCTCGCCTTCGAGCATCCGGAGTCAGGTGACCGCATGGAGTTCGAAGCGTCCCTGCCCGCCGATCTCGGCGGCGTCGCCGAGTGGGCCCGCCAAGGCTGACCAATCCCGCTCATGCCCTTTTTTATTCGCCCCTGGAATCCGATACTTAGCGGCTCGCCGGGATTCGCAGACTGCGGATCTCGCCTCCGAACGCGTTCGTAGCTCCATGTCCGAACTCGATCCGAAACTCACCTTCGAGTCTTTCGTCGTCGGCCCCGCCAACCGCCTGGCGTCGGCCGCGGCTCGGCGTGCCGCCGAGACACCCGGGACGAGCTACAACCCCCTCTTCCTCTACTCCAAGCCGGGCCTGGGCAAGACGCACATCCTCACCGCCATCGCCCATAGAGCAGAGTCGGACCGTGTCGAGTACATGGCGCTCGAAGAGTACCTCGACCGTCTGGAGGCGGGCTTGCACTCCGGAACCGGCGAGAAGGGTGTGTACGGGGATCTGGACATCCTTCTTCTCGACGACGTCCAGTTCTTGACCGGCCAGCCCGAGGCCCAGGAGATGCTACTCAAGACGCTGGACCAACTGACGTCGTCCGAAGGGCAGATCGTGTTGGCCAGCGACCGACCGCCGGCGGACATCAACGGACTCGATGCTCGCCTGCTGTCGCGCTTCTCAGGGGGGCTCATCGTCGATCTGGGCGCCCCGGAGTACGAGACACGCGTCGCCATCATCAACAAGAAGGCCGAAGAGCGGGGCCAGACCCTGGAGCCAGGGGTCGCGGAGGCCGTTGCGAAGGCGCCCCTCAAGAATGTCCGCGAGCTCGGTGGCGTCCTCAACAAGATATTCGCTACGCAGGACCTGGAAGACCGGCGCGTCGCCATCGAAGAAGTGGCCGCGCTTCTCGAGAAACAGGACGAGGCGGCTGCCCTCAGTAGCGGCTCCGACGAATTCGGCTCGTTCCTCACCGAACTCACGTCGACGGTCGAGACCGTGGTCGAGGAGAAGGAGGAGCTGTGGAGAAAGACGCTTCGAGACGCCATCGAGACGGCGGACCGGCGGGGCTTTTCGACGCTCCGCCTCGAATCGCTCCTCGACAGTTCCGTTGAACCGGAGGGGTGGGAAGAGGCCATCCGAGGCTTCAAGGCCGACCTCCAGCGCCTCCACGAGATCGACAATGAGCTGAACCGTCTCGGCAATCCCTGGCCCGAAGCCGCCCAGGGGGTACTCGAGGACCCCGACCGCCTCGAAGAGGCCGAGGCGCTCCTCACCTCCGTCCGCGAGCGTCAGCGGCCCTTTCCCCGGATCGCGGACGGCGACCAGTTGCACGATCTCGACGACTTCGAAAACATCGCGCTGAAGGCGGCTGCCCAGTTGGTCGGTGCGGAGAAGCCCGACTACAACCCCTTGTACGTCTGGTCGTCCGACGAAGCGACGGCCAAGACGCTCCTCGGCGCCGTCGGCCGAACGTACCAGGAAGCATACCCCGAGCTAGCCATGGCCGTGGCCTCCGTACCCGAGTTCGCCTCGGACTTCATTCGAGCCCTTGGCGAGGGTGTCGCTGGGGCGTGGCGGGAGCGGTGGTGGACGGTGGACCTCCTCCTTGTCCATGGTATCCAGGATCTGGTTGAGACCGAGCGGGCGCAGGACGAGTTCTTCCACCTTTTCGAGGCTCTTCGTCGACGTGGAGCGAGGATGATGTTCGTGGGCGATCGGGCTCCGGCGTCCATATCGGAAATCGACGATCGTATGCGTTCCCGATTCGAGGGTGGTCTCGTCCTGGAGGCATCGACGGGTACCATCGTGCCTCTTGAGCTCGTCGAGTCGTCCGACGACGAGCATGCCGGCTCCGACGACGCCATCTTCGTGCCGGATCTCGATGACGGCGCGGACGACGGCGAGGCTGGTGGCACGTCGTCGAGGCCTCAACCAGTGCCCATCGAGGCCGCGACGCAGAGGGGTGGCGCGTGGTTCCCCGGACCAGAGAACGCGGTGATCCACTGGCCGCGCTTCGAGGAGCTCCTCATCGAGGAGCTAGACTGATGGCCATCGAAGGCGCACTCCAGGACGTCAGTCTGGCCGACATCTGCCAACTCCTCGGCATGGGCGGGAAGACCGGATGTCTCAGCATCACCGACCGGTCGAACTTCGGCTACATCTACTTCGAGAAGGGCCGGGTCATCTATGCTTCGGTCCTGAATCGTAAGGACCGCCTCGGCGAACTCCTGGTCCGCAACCACGCCATCACGCGAAAGGATCTGTCGACCGCTGTCGAGAGACAATCCGAGACCAAGGGCAAGAAGCTGGGTGAGCTCCTCGTGGAGATCGATGCCCTCTCCGAAGAGGTCCTGCAGCGATACATCCAGGTGCAGATCGAGGAAGCCGTCTACCACCTTTTCGCTTGGAATCAGGGCTCCTTCCATTTCGACACGGGCCAGATGCCCGATGAGGACGGCATCTATCTGGTCAGCATTCCGCCGGAGGCCCTCCTCATGGAAGGGGCTCGCCGCGTCGACGAGTGGAGCCAGGTCGAGAAGAAGATCCCGTCGTTCGACATCGTCTTTCAGCTCGACAAGCACCCGGACGAGTCCGACGACGACGTCGATCTAACCAAGGCGCAGAACAAGGTCCTCCCGTTCATCGACGGTGTCCGAACCGTGCATGAAATCATGGACGAGGCCGGCCTCGTCGAGTTCGAGACGGGGAAGGCACTGTACGGTCTCATCCAGGCGGGCTACGTGTCCCGGTCGGGAGAGAGAAGCACCACCGAGGAGACCGGGGGCGATGAGGCTCTACAGCAGCACTTGAACGTCGGTATAGCGTTCTATCGGTCGGGTATGCTCGAAGACGCGGCCCGCGAGTTCGAGCAGGCTTTAGCCCTCGAGCCCGAGCAGGCGCGAGCCAACTTCATGATGGGCCTCATCGCCGTCAGGCGGGGCCAACTCGAAGATGCCCTCGGCCACTTCGGCTCCATGCCTCCTGGAGCGAGCAATGCCTATTCCGTTCATCGCAACACGGCACTGACGCTGGAGCTTCTCGGCCGATACGACGACGCACTCGCTGCCCTCGACGAAGCCCTGGTCACCAAGCCCACGGATGCCGCTGTGCATCTTTCTCGGGCGATCATCCATATCAAGCGCGGCGACATTCCTCTGGCCCTGGACGCACTTCGGCTGTACCGCACGTCACCGTCGGTGAAGAAGCCATCGCCCCAGTACTACGCATATACCGTTCTGGCTGCGGGTGTGAGCAGCGATCTGGATTACGCGGTAGCCGTCGGCCGCGAAGGGCTCGGGCACTATCCAGACTCGGGTCCGATCCTGGTGAATACCGGCCAGGTCCTGGAGCGCCGGGGCGAAGTGGAAGCGGCGGCAGCGCTCTACAAGCGGGCCACCCAGGCGAACCCGCCGCTTCCGCAGGCCCATAAGAACCTCGGGGACCACGCCTACGCACACGGCGACCAGGAAGGCGCACGGGCTCAGTACGAAAAGGCGGTGAAACTCGCGCCGAGGCTCGGCGACGACGTCTACCTCCGACTCGGCACACTCGCCTACCAGGGCAACGACCGCGACGTCGCCGTCCTTCTGTGGCGCCGGGCATTGGACCTCAATCCCAACAACCAGGCCGTCCAGGCGAACCTGGAGATGCTCCAGGGCGAGTGAGGGTGACCGCGCCCCGACGCGCCTCGCTGACCTTTGCGCCCATCCTTACTGCCTGCGTCCTTGTGGTGCCCATGGTCTTCGGGCCCCCGGACGCTGCCGGGCAGGAGCGCCCGCTCCCCGACACCCTCGACGGGGAGCCGTACGGGTCGGTTCGGAGCCAGCGTGCAATCATCTACCACGCCCCCCGGGATTCGCTGGTGGCCATCCGTGTCGGTGAGCTCCTCGACGAACAGGCATCGTTGCCTGGCCTGCCCGAGTCGGTCCCCGACGGAGTCCACGCGGTCCTTGCCCACACGCCCGCTGCCTTCGACGAGGCCATCGGTGGTGCCGTTCCCGAGTGGCGGGCCGGAGTGGCCATTCCGTCCCGCGACATGCTGGTCATGCCCACGGGAGAAGGCGTCCGCGTGGTCGACGGTGAGGGCCTCAGGACGCTGCGTCACGAGTGGGCCCACCTCGGCTTGCACCAGACGCTGGGTGACCTCAGGATCCCACGTTGGTTCAACGAGGGATACGCCCAATGGGCCTCTGGGGGCTTCGACGTCATGGGAGCCTGGCGCCTGCGGGTCCTCATCGCCCTGGGTCGAGCCCCTGAAATGGACTCCCTCACTCTGGGTTGGCCTGCGGATCGGGAGCAGGCCCGCACCGCGTATCTCTTGTCGGCCAGCGCCGTGACCTACCTCCTCGAAGCGGGGGGTGAACGAGGTCTGGAGCTTTTCCTCGAACGTTGGCGCGACACGCGCTCCTTCGAGGGTGCCTTCCGGGAGACGTTCGGCCTTACCACGGGTCAGTTCGAGTCCGACTGGAAGCGTCACGTCCGTCAGCGCTACGGTTGGCTGTTCGTACTGAGTCATTCGTCGCTCTTCTGGCTGCTGCTGGCACTCGTCTTGCTCTTCATGGTCCGCGGTCGACAAGGACGGAACAGGGAGAAACTGGCGCGCCTTCGTGCTGATGATCTCCCGGATTCACCGGCCTATTGGGACACGAGTCAAGATTCAGGGGTACGAGGCCCACCATGAGCGAACAGACGAGTCCACGGATCCTTGTCGTCGACGACGACACCGACGGGCTGGAGGTCCTCCAGACCCGTCTCACGCATGCCGGCTACGAGGTCGAAACCGCCGAGAGCGCCGAGAAGGCGCTGTCGCGCGTGAAGGCCTTCGACCCCGGCATGATCGTCACTGACGTCCGGATGTCCGGGATGACGGGTCTTGAACTTCTGGAGAAGATCCGTGGGTCCATGGACGAGGTGGAGGTCGTGGTCATGACCGCCCACGACGACATGGAAACCGCCGTCACCGCCATGAAGGGAGGAGCCTTCGACTTCCTCGTGAAGCCGGTCGACCCGAAGGCCGTCCAGGCGCTCGCGGACCGCTGCTTCAAAGAACGCGAGCTGGTGGAGACCACCGAGGTCCCCGACCAGGTGGCAGCTCTCCCTCGGAGCCGCCTGGTGGGCAGCGACCCCAAGATGATCGAGATCTACAAGACCATCGGGGTCCTGGCCCGGAACCGGGCGACGGTGCTCGTCCGCGGCGAGACGGGAACCGGAAAGGAAGTCATTGCCCGAGGGATTCACGAGAACTCCGAACACTCCCAGGAGCCCTTCATTGCCGTGAACTGCACGGCCCTGACGGACACGTTGTTGGAGAGCGAGCTCTTTGGCCATGTGAAAGGGGCCTTCACGGGCGCCACCGGCGCCCGCAAGGGATACTTCGAGCTGGCGGGAAAGGGGACGATCTTCCTCGACGAGATCGGCGACACCAGCCCCGACTTCCAGACCAAGCTCCTGCGTGTGCTTCAGGAGCGCCGCTTCTATCCCGTGGGGGGGGAGGAGCACAGGACGACGGAGGCTCGCGTCATCGCGGCGACGCACCAGCCCATCCAGGAGCTCATCGAGAAGGAGCGGTTCCGGGAGGACCTGTACTTTCGCCTCAAGGTCGTGGAGATCCACGTACCCCCGTTACGCGATCGTCGGGGAGACATCGAGGCCATCGCCACGGCCCTCCTCGGCAGAATCCGTGAGGAGACGGGCAAGGATGTACGACGCATCTCGGACGCAGCCGTCGAGCGCCTCATGGCCTACGATTGGCCGGGCAACGTGCGGGAGCTGGAGAACGCCCTCCTGCGGGCGGCCATCGTCGCCAGAGGCACGGTCATCGGGGAGGACCATCTCATCCTGGAGGGATCCTCGCAGGCCGGCCCGAAAGACCTTACCCTCGAGGCCGCCATCCGAAGACATGTACGCCTCGTTCTCGGCCGGACTGACGGCGACGAGAGTGAGGCGGTGAAACTCTTGGACATCACGCCCAAGGAGCTGAAAAAGCACCTCTCGGATTGACCTGTTTCGCGGGGGCGGGTAGCCTTCCTCCATGGCCAAGACGACGAAGAAGGACACTCCTGCTGCGCTGAAGTTCACAAAGGTCAACGCCCTACTGGGCGCGGCGGGGATCGCCGTGCTGACCTTCGGTTATTGGCTGCTCGCCCAGGGCTCCATCACGGCAGCCCCTCTCCTGCTGGTTCTCGGCTACGTCGTGCTCCTCCCCATGGCCATCATCAAGTAGATGCCGAGGAAGGCGCTCTCCAGCCCAACGGCCTCGGCCATAGGCCCGTACTCCCACGCTGTCGACGACGGCACCCACGTCTTCTGTTCGGGGCAGACCCCCATCGATCCGGAGACCGGTCGTCTGAAGGAGGGTGGGGTGGGAGACCAGACCCACCAGTGCTTCGACAACCTCTTCGCCGTTCTGGCGGATGGGGGGCTCACAGCGGGCGACGTCGTGAAGGTGAACGTGTACCTCACCGATATGGACGATTTCGCGGAGATGAACGAGGCCTACGCCACCCGCTTCGAACGTCCGCCGCCGGCGCGGACGACGGTTGGAGTCGCGGCACTCCCCATGAACGCCCGGGTCGAGATCGAGTTGGTGGCCAAGAAGTCGCGACACGACCGTTGAGGTTTTCCCCCTTCCTGTAGGCCTGTGACGCCCATCCTCACTCGCAGTCTCGACCTGTTCAATTTCCACATTCGCCTGACCGCGACGGTCATCACGCTGGCGGCGCTCTTCGCCCTATCGGCATTACCTCGCGTCACGACCCAGGCGTTGGCTCAGGAAGAGGGCGACGAGTCGGAGGAGCGCGACGGTTTGGGCCTGCCGCTCGAGCCCGGCCGGGAGCTGGTCTTCGACGCCACTGAGGGAAGTTGGATGTCGTTGGATATCAGCCCCGACGGACAGACCCTCGTGTTCGACCTCCTCGGTGACCTCTACACCCTCCCTGTTGCCGGTGGCACGGCCACGCGGGTGACATCTGGGATGGCGGTGGACGTCCAACCCCGCTTCTCGCCAGACGGAGAACAGGTCGTCTTCGTATCCGACCGTTCCGGTCGGGAGCAGGTGTGGACGTTGGAAGTCGCAACGGGGGACACGGCGCAGGTCACTCGAGGCCGAGGTGCGGATGTTCTGTCACCAGAGTGGTCGCCAGACGGCGAGTACCTGGTCGTGCCCAAGTCGGGCCGAAACGTGAACGGCCTCTGGCTGATCCACACCGACGGTGGGTCCGGCGTCCGAATGCACGAGGACGAGGGCACCTTCATGAGCGGTCCGGCCTTCGGCCCCGACGCCCGGTACGTATGGTATGCCCAGCGGCAGGGGCGGCATCAGTACAACAACGCCATGCCCATCTACCAGGTCATGCGGTATGACCGGGACACAGGCATCGCCCAGGCCATGACGGACAGGGTGGGCTCGGCCATACGACCGGCCCTGTCGCCGGACGGGCGCTGGCTCGCTTACGGGAGCCGCTCCAACGGCAACACGGGGCTGCGGATCCGGGAGATCGCCACCGGTGAGGAGCGGTGGCTGGCCTACCCCATCCAGCGAGACGACATGGAGTCGGTCGCCTCCATCGACGCGCTCCCGGGCTTCACGTTCACGCCCGACTCACGAGACATCGTCATCTCCTTCGCCGGCCGGATATGGCGCGTCGCCGTCGACGGGACCGGTCAGACCGAGATCCCTTTCGAGGCGCCTGTAGAGCTCCCTCTCGGACCCCGCCTGGCCTTCGAGTACGACGTGGAGACGTCGCCGACCTTCACGGCGCGTCAGATCCGGGACGCCGTGCCTTCCCCCGACGGAGGTCGCCTCGCCTTCACCGCCTTGGGCGACCTCTACGTCATGGACTTCCCCGACGGAGTGCCCCGCCGCATTGTCGACCTCGACGCGGTGGGCGCCCACCAGCCGTCCTGGTCACCCGACGGCCAGCGGCTGGCGTTCGTGAGCTGGGACGACGCCTCAGGCGGCCACATTCACGCCGTGAACCTGGACGGCGGCGACCTGACTCAGCTCACCCGGACGGCCGGCTATTTCCGGGAGACCGAGTGGTCCCCCGACGGGTCGCGTATCATATCCATCCGGGCGGCTGCTCGGGACGTCCGGGAGTCCCTCGGGAGCTTCGGGGGTGGCCTCGGAACCGAGATCGTCTGGGTGCCCGCCGCGGGCGGGCCGTTGACGTCGGTGGCGCCTCAGGACGGTCGGTCCGGCATCCACTTCGTCGATGCCGCCCCCGACCGGATCTATGCCTCCCACCGCCAGCGTGGGCTCGTGTCCTTCCGGTGGGACGGGACCGATGAAAGGAGCCACGTGGTGGTGCGTGGCGAGCAACCCGTTGGGGGTGGCGAGCCGGGTCCGGCCAACCGCGTCTACATGGCTCCTGCGGGTGACCAGGCGCTCGCCCAAATCGGCATGGATCTCTGGGTGGTCACGGTGCCCATGGTCGGGGGCGAAGCACCCACCGTTTCGGTCTCGAGCCCTTCCTTTCCGGCGATCCGCCTCACGGACGACGTGGGCGGGGAGTTTCCCGCGTGGGAATCGGACGGCCGCCGGGTGCGCTGGTCCCTCGCCAACGCCCACTTCGTCTACGATCTCGACCGGGCGGAAGCCGTTCGCGACTCACTCGAGGCAATCCGTGAGGCCGAAGAAGACACGGATCCGGACCAAGACGAGGAAGAAGAGGACGAAGACGGTGGCTACGAGCCCGAGGAGTACCGTGTCGAGGTCGAATACGCCCGGGACATCCCCCGCGGGACAGTCGTTCTCCGGGGCGGCCGCGCCATCACAATGAACGGCGATGAGATCATCGAGAACGCCGACATCGTCGTCACCGACGACCGCATCGTCGCCATAGGGAGTCGGGGAACGGTGGACATCCCCGGCGGTGCCCGGGAGATCGACGTGAGCGGTAAGGTCGTTCTACCGGGCTACGTCGACACGCACTACCACACGCAGTGGCTTCTGACGAGCGTTCATCACAACCAGGTGTGGCAGTACCTCACCAACCTGGCGTTCGGAGTGACGACGACTCAGGACGTGCAGACCGCCAGCACCGATATCCTGACCTACCACGACATGGTCGAGGCCGGGGAAATGGTGGGGCCACGGATCTACCACACGGGCCCCGGCGTCTTCAGCGGTGAGAACATCCGGAGCCTGGACGAGGCGCGGGAGGTGCTCCAGCGCTACAAGGACTACTACGCGCTGACCACGTTCAAGATGTACATGGCCGGCGACCGACAGCAGCGGCAGTGGCTCATCCAGGCCGCCCGAGAGCTTGAACTCATGCCCACGACCGAGGGTGGCCTCGACTTCAAGCTCAACCTCACACATACCATCGACGGGTATCCTGGCCTCGAGCACTCCTTGCCCATCGCCCCCCTCTTCGGGGACGTGGTGGAGCTGTACCGGACGACGCAGACGACGTACACGCCCACCCTTCTGGTGTCGTACGGCGGGCCCTGGGCCGAAGAGTATTACTACGCCACCGAGGACATCTTCGACGACGAACTCCTCGCGACCTGGACGCCGTACAACGAGCTCGAGGCCAAGGGAGCGCGGCGGACCCGAGGGGAAGGGTGGTTCCGCTGGGAGGAGCACGTCTTCTACAAGCACGCCGAGTTTCTCCGTGACCTCCTCGAGGCCGGTGGACGCATCGGGGTAGGGGGGCACGGCCAGCTCCACGGACTCGGGTGGCATTGGGAGCTCTGGTCCGTGGCCTCGGCCGGCATGGACAACCACGACGCCCTCCGGGCGGCGACGATCCTCGGTGCCGAAGCCATCGGCTTCGGGGCCGACATCGGAAGCATCGAGCCCGGCAAGCTCGCCGACCTCGTGATTCTGGACTCCGACCCACTCGAGGACCTGCGAAATAGCCGCGACGTCTCCCACGTCATGAAGAACGGGCGCCTGTGGGAGGCGGCTACCCTCAACACCGTTTGGCCTGAAGAGCGGTCTCTACCGGCGTTCTACTGGCAGGACCGCCGCCCCGACGTGCCGGCGGGCGTCCCGGGCGGGCCACGCTGGGCGAGAGAGCCCGGCGGCTGACGGTCGAACTGCACTCTTAGACCTGGGGCAGCGGACCTACCCAGGCCCGCAGCGACGAAAAACACTCCGGGAACCTCCAAGGCCTCCAGGGTACTTCATCGATGATATGCATGACTAGTCAATAATAGATTGATAAGAGAGCGCCGCCATGTCCGATTCCGCTGTTGCCACATCCGAACTCCTCGAGCCCATCGACCTGAACGGGATCCAGGTCGAGAATCGGTTCGTCATGGCTCCCATGACGCGCTCACGGGCCGTCGGAAACGTCCCCAACGATCTCATGGTCGAGTACTACCGACAGAGGGCAGGAGCGGGCCTCATCGTCACCGAGGGGACCGCGCCCTCTCCGAACGGGCTCGGCTATCCCCGCATCCCCGGCATCTTCCAGAGCGACCAGGTCGCCGGCTGGCGGAAGGTGACGGATGCCGTCCACGCCGAGGGAGGTCGGATCTTCGTCCAGCTCATGCACACCGGACGCGTCAGTCATCCGGACAACCTTCCCGGGGGCGCCGAAGTGGTGGCGCCATCCGCCGTGGCTCTGGAAGACACGAAGATGTGGGTCGACGGGGAAGGCGAGCTCCCCATCCCGGAGCCCAGGGCGATGACGGCCGACGACGTGCTCCGCGCCATCGACGAGTATGTGGACGCGGCCCGGAAGGCCATCGTGGCGGGATTCGACGGCGTCGAGCTCCATGGTGCCAATGGATACCTGATCCAACAGTTCATCCATCCGGTCACGAACCAGAGGGACGACGATTGGGGTGGCTCTATCGGGAAGCGGATCCGCTTCCCTCTTGAGGTGGCGAGAGCGGTGGCCGATGCCGTCGGTGGCGACCGTGTGGGCATCCGGATCTCGCCGTACGGCGTCTTCAACGAGATGCCCCACTATGACCAGATCGACGAAACGTACGAGGCCCTGGTAAAGGGTCTCGACGAGATCGGCCTGGCGTACCTCCACGTGGTCGATCACTCGTCCATGGGAGCGCCAGAGCTACCGCAAGACATCCAGCGTCGTATGAGGGCCTTGTTCAGCGGGGCCTACGTCCTCTCCGGTGGCTACGGCTTCGACGAGGCGAACGAAGACCTGGCAGAAGATCAGGGCGACCTGGTCGCGTTCGGGCGGCCTTTCCTGGCCAACCCCGATCTCGTCGAACGCTTCCGCCGCGGCGCCGAGCTCAACGAGCCCGATCCGTCGACGTTCTACACGCCGGGATCGGAGGGGTACTTGGACTATCCGGCCTTGGAGGGGTAGGCGGAGGGAGCGGGAGCCAGTCCACCGGCTTCCGCGCCCATTCCTTTCGAACACTATGACCCGCTCGGATGTCTTCTGTGTGCGGTGGCGGGCCGAAAGGCCGGCCCGTATTCTTCCAAGCTCGATTCGCACCATTAGAGCCCCGCGCCGGAGGTCGGTGACGGGTGCTTCATTCAACTGGAGGTCTTTCGGCATGAGACCACGGCTCCACCGGCTACTCCTTTCGGGGACGGCTCTCGCGCTTCTGCTCGCCAGCGGCGTGGACGCCCAGCAGGCCAGGCGTACGCAGCCCGTCGACGGGATGCGGGACAATGGAACGGGATTCCACGCGCTGGTGAACGCGCGTGTGGTGACTGCTCCCGGCCAGGTACTCGACAACGCGACGATCGTCATTCGCAACGGTTTGATCCAGGATGTGTCCCGCGGCGGTCAAGCTCCGGCGGGCGCCCGGGTCTGGGACCTGAGCGGCCACACGGTCTACCCCGGCTTCATCGACGCCCACGCCGACCTCGGCATGGACGCGGTGCCGGAGGGCGGAGACGTCGGCCCCACGCACTGGAATCCGCAGGTGCGGGCGTGGTTCAGCACGACGGCCAACCTCCAGGACAACGAGGAGCGCCGAGCCGCCCTCCGCTCGCAGGGCTTCGGAACGGCACTCGCGGTGCCGGGCCAAGGCATCTTCCGGGGCACCGGCTCCGTCGTGAACCTCGGAGACGCAGGTGTGCGGGACCGGGTACTCGTGCCGGACGTGATCCAGGCGATAGGGTTCCAGCGGTCCTTCCAGCTCGGGGGATCGTATCCCAACTCCACGATGGGCACGGCCGCGCTCATGAAGCAGACCTTCATGGACGCCGACTGGTACATCCGCGCGTGGGACGCCTACGAGTCGAGCGGCCGAGCGTTCCTCCCGCCGGAGACGAGTGAGGCGCTCGGCGCCCTCGAGCCGGTCGTGCAGGGTGGACAGCCGGTCGTTTTCGAGACGACGAGCGAAGAGGAGTACCTGCGGGCCCGCGATATCGCGTCGGAGTTCGACGTTCAGGCCTGGTATCGTGGGAGTGGGCAGGAGTACCGGATCATCGATGTGCTCCGCGGCCAGAGTGACCCGCTCATCGTCCCTCTCGATTTCCCGGACGCACCAGACGTGACCGATCCGGAGGCGGCGCTCAATGTGACGCTCCAGGAGCTGCGCCACTGGTATCTCGCGCCGACGTCTCCGGCCCAGTTGGCCGAGGCAGGGGTCCCCTTCGCGATCACGGCCGACGGCATGTCATCGACCGGTGACTTCCTGCCGAATCTCCGTACTGCCGTCGCTCGCGGGCTTTCGCCTGACGTCGCGCTCGCCGCGCTCACGACCACTCCGGCCGAATGGCTCGGTCTGTCTCTGAGCCACGGGACCATCGAGCAGGGCAAGATCGCCAACCTCGTCGTGTCGGAGGGCGACCTCTTCACCGAGCAAGCCGAGGTCCGTGACGTCTGGGTCCAGGGTCGCGTGTACGGTGTCACTCGCCCGACGCAGATCGATCCTCGTGGGACCTGGCGTATCGCGTCGAGCGATGAGTGGGGCTTCGATGCCATCCTCACGCTCGAGGGGCCGATGAATGGCCTCCAGGGTCAGATCGAGGTCGCCGGTGGGCCCACGACCGGCGCTGGCGCGGTCATCGATCTTCGGTCCGTCGAAGCGGTGTCCGAAACGGGGAGACTCGAGGCACGCTTCGATGGCGAGGAGATCGGCTATGAGGGCACGGTGCTCCTCGCTGGTTCCGTCGCCGGCGACGAGTTCTTCGGTTGGACGGCGCTGCCCAACGGGGCAGATCCATCCTTCAGTGGATCGCGGACCGAGGCGTACGACGGCCCGGCGCGTGGCACGGTCGCGATGAACGTGCCGGACCTCGATCTGCCGTTCATTCGTCCGATGATGGAGTACGGTGTCAGCTCGATTCCCGAGCAGCCCGCTGCGGTCATGGTCCGAAACGCGACGGTGTGGACCCAGGGGCCGCAGGGTAGGATGGAGAACGCCGATCTCCTGATCCGCAACGGCCTGGTGGCTGAGGTCGGCCAGAACCTGAACGCCCCGGGCGGGGCGGTGGAAATCGACGGGACGGGCAAGCACGTGACGCCTGGTCTCATCGATCCGCACATCCATTCCGGTGTGAGCTCGGTCAACGAGTCGGGCTTCGCGATCGTCCCCGAGGTGCGCATGGGTGACGTCGTCACGCACAACAACATCTGGATGTACCGGCAACTGGCCGGTGGTCTGACGACCGCGATGATCAAGCACGGATCGGCGAACCCGATCGGTGGTGAAAACGTCATCGTGAAGATGCGCTGGGGCGCGCTTCCAGAAGAGATCAAGATGGACACCGACACGCGCACGGTGAAATTCGCCCTCGGTGAAAACCCCAAGCGGCGTCAGAACCGGTATCCAGACACCCGCATGGGAACGCAGGAGATCATCCGCGATCACTTCCTCGCCGCCCGCGACTACGAGCGCGACTGGGCACGCTGGGAGGAGAGCCCTGAAGGGATTCCGCCCCGCCGCGACCTGCGGATGGAGGCGATCCTAGACATCCTCAGTCAGGAGCTGTTGATCTCCTCGCACGGGTACCGTGCCGACGAGTTCCTGGCGCTGGTGAGGCTCGCCGAGGAGTTCGGCTTTCGGGTGCAGACGCTGCAGCACGGCGTCGAGGCGTACAAGATCGCCCCGGAGCTCGCACAGTCCGGCGTTGCCGCAGTCGTGTGGAGCGACTGGGGCGCGTTCAAGATGGAGGCGTACGATGCGACGGTGTACAACGCACGCGTCCTCATGGAGGCCGGCGTCACGACATCACTCCACTCCGACAACTCGGAGATCGCGTCCAGGATGAACTGGGAGGCCGGCAAGCTGCTGCGCACCGGCCTCACCGAAGAGCAGGCGTTGTCGACGGTGACGAGCCAGTCCGCTCGCGCCATCGCCATCGATGACCGGGTCGGTTCGCTGGAGCCGGGCAAGGACGGTGACTTCGTCGTCTGGAACGGCAATCCGCTGTCGCAGTTCACCCGGGCGGAGCAAACGTGGCTCGACGGCCGTCGCTACTTCTCACTCGAGGAGGACGCGGCGTTGCGTGCGCAGATTCAGGACGAGCGGACCCGTTTGATCCAGGCGGTTCTCGCATCGCAGAACGGAAACGGAAACGCACGCCGCGCGGGGGGCGAGTAACATGATGAGCATCAAGAACGCAGTGAAGGTGGCCGCGGCTGTCGCGGTGATCGCGCCGGTCGGGCTCGACGCTCAGGTGCGCATGACCGTGCCGCCGCAGTCTGCGCCCGTGGCGATCCAGGGTGCGACGATCCACACCGTGACCAATGGCGTGATCGAGAACGGCACGATCCTCTTCGATGATGGCCTGATCACCGCCATCGGCGCCGATATCGACATTCCGGCGGGAACGCGGATCGTCGACGGTACGGGCAAGCACATCTACCCGGGCCTGATCGATGCATACAGCACCGTAGGCATCGCCGAGATCGGCGCGGTGGATGTCTCGAACGACGTCAACGAGCTGGGTGACTTCAACCCGAACGTACGTGCGGCCGTGGCGGTGAACGCCGAGAGCCGGCACATCGGCACGACCCGGTCGGCGGGTGTGCTCGTCGCGTTCAGCACGCCTGGTGGGGGCCTGGTGTCGGGCATGTCGTCTGCGCTCAACCTCGAGGGTTGGAGTTGGGAGGAGATGTCGATGGAGTCGGCGGCCGCGCTGAATGTGAATTGGCCGAACCCCAACCCACGCCGCTTTCGCGGTTTCGGGGGCTTCGGTGGTCAGGACGAGGATCCGCCGACCTACGAAGAGCAGGTCCAGGAACTCAAGGGGTTCTTCGGCGAGGCGCGAGCCTATCGCGACGCGGTCGCTGCCGGTGAAGAAGTTGCGACGGACTCACGCTACATGGCGATGATGCCCGTCTTCGATCGAGAGATCCCGGTGATGGTCGCGGCGGACGGTGCCGCGCAGATCAACGATGCGATCACCTGGGCGCAGGATGAGGACATCCGCATCGTCATCCGGGGTGGTCAGGACGCGATTCACGTGGCGGACCGGCTGGTGGCGAACGATATCCCGGTGATTCTCACATCGACCATGGCGGCGCCAAATCGACAGTACGAGGGGTACGACGGCGCGTACACGATGCCGGCTCGCCTACACGAGGCGGGCGTTCGGTTCGCGATCTCCGGCGGGTCCGGGTCACTCTACTCCAATCGCCTCCCATGGGAAGCCGGCGTGGCCGTGGCGTTCGGGCTCCCTGAGGAGGAAGCGCTGAAGGCCGTCACCATCAACGCCGCGGAGTTCATGGGCGTGGATGATCGGGTCGGATCGCTCGAGCCCGGCAAGCAGGCGACCTTCCTGATCACCACGGGAACCCCCATCGACATGACCAGCGATATCGAGCAGTCCTACATCCAGGGCCGCGAGATCGACATGATGGACATCCAGAAGTTCTTCTTCGAGAAGTACATGACGAAGGTGATGCAGTACCTGCGGGTGGTGATGTAGTCACCGTCGCCACCAGCGCTGCACAGGGCTGATACCGCCGCCTTCCTGCATGAAGTCCATGCCGGAAGGCGGTGTGCTGTCGATGCCCACCGCCTCGAGGATGCCGTCCGAACCAGACAGGACAGAATTCCGTGCCGTCAGACAGGTTTGCGTCAGTAATCATGAGAGCCCTCCCGCTTGCCGCTTCACTCCTGCTCGGAGGGTGCATCGGGATCTTCGCCAACGACTTCGAGATCGACTACGAGGCCGAGCTCGTAGGCGCCGAAACGGTGACCGACAGTCTGGGGACGCGCGTGATCTGCCAGATGCGCCTCACTGCCACCGCAGCCGGTGAAGACGGAGAGGAAGGGGTCATCGGAGAGGCGGACTTCGCCTATCGGTCGATTTCCGACGACTCCTACCTGGGCGGCGAGCGCAGGAGTGCCGCGTTCATGGCTGCCCGCTTCGGGTCCGACATCGTCGTATCCGGCTCTTCGGCGTCGACGAATATCTTCCAACGGGCCTGGCCTGTGCCCTTCGAGTGGCAGATGGCTCTGAACTACCGTCGTCCGGGTGGGACTCGGGGCACGGAGGAAATCACGCTCCGTTGCGAATGAGCGGCAGACTGGTTTCCCGCCCTACGCCAGGGTAGTTGACGTCACGTCAGCCGGCCCACTGGGAGACGGTCATGGCGTACCCGTCGGGGTCGCGAAGGCTGAACTCGACGGCGTGGGCCTTGGGGTTGTCGTGGGGCTCGTCGACGACGTCGGCCCCCATGGCCCGGGCCCGGTCGTAGAAGGCCTGGACGTCCTCGACACTGAAGTAGAGGAGTACGCCTCGACCGGGGGTCTCGTCGCTGGGATCGGCGATCACCGGGTGCTCGTCGACATCACGATGGTGAAGGGTCAGGATCAGGTCCTTTCCCGCCATGAGCATCTCGAACTCGTCGCCGCCGTGGGCGGACGTCACCCCCAGTAGATCCTGGTACCAGCGTGAGCTGGCAGGCACGTCCTGCACCACGAGCATGGGGTAGCACTTCACGTTTGCCCTCCTGAGTTCGCAGCGGACCTGACGATTGTATCTTGTTGGCGGCCCCGCCGACATCTGACGGGGCGTGTGATCCACCCTCTTCCCGGTACCACCATGCGACGCTTCGGCCCCCTTCTTCTTGTTGTTGCCGTGCTAGGATGCTCGTCATCGGATCAGCCCGATCCTCCCGCGGTGGAGAGCGTGCCTGTCGCGTCCGAGGGCCTACCGATGCCCTCTCTCGCCGTGGCCACCGAGCTCGGCGTCCGTAATGCGCGGATGCCTCTCGAGGGCGTGGTCACCGCGGGTCAGCCTACTGAAGAGCAGCTCGAGGCCCTACGCGCGGCCGGCTTCGAGAACTTCATCTCGCTCCGACCGACCGCCGAGGACGGTGCCGGCTGGGAGGAAGCGCACGCGTCCGATGGTTCGTACGACTTCCAGCGCCTGCCCATCTCGGGTGGCGACGACCTGACCCGAGCGAACGTCGAGGCGTTCGCCGCGGCTCTCGAGGAGAGTGGCGATGGGCCGACGGTCCTCTACTGCGCCAGCAGCAATCGCGTAGGGGCGATGCTCGCGCTCAAGGCGTTCTGGCTGGATGGGGCGAGTGCTGAGGAGGCCTTGGCGTTGGGGCAGGCGGCGGGGCTGACCAGACTCGAGGGTCGGGTCGGCGAGTTGATGGAAGAGGGTAGATAGGAGGCCGACCGCGACACGCCGTCGTCGCGCCCCAGGGCGGGTGCGACGCTCTTCGTCACCGCATTTCCAATCTGCTCAACGCCTCGTCCAGATGAGCACGGTATGCGGCTCGATCCTCCTGCTCCATCCATGCGTCGCGGGCGTCGACGCGGCGCCAGATCTCGTCGATGACCCGGATGAGGAAGTCGGCAGACGCTCGGGAGGCATCGTTGGCCGGCGCGCCGGCGAAATACACCGGCGTGGTATGGGCGAAAACGTAGTTGTCGCCCGAGTAGCGAGCCGCGGGGCCCCGCGCGCGTATCGCGATCCACCGGGCGCCCGCGACCGAGACGGTGATCGCTGTCTTTAGCTGCAATCCTCCGCCCCCTACCGGGATCTCCCGGACGACCGCGCCGTCCACGACGATCTCGACGATGTTTGCTGGTGCGATGGACTTCAGGTCGATCCCCACTGCGACCTCGGAGCGGGGCGACAACTCGGATCCCGGTCCGAGGCCGTCCACGGTCGCGAAGAGGAGCGGGCCGTTTGTGGCCACCGTTCGCCCCGCCCGAACCGCGTCGATCCAACGCCTCCACGTCAACGGGCCCTCGAGCCGGGCGTAGGTGCGAGCGGTCCCTCCGGACGGATCTCGCCACACGTCGGAGAAGTTGTCCGTGCCTCCGGTTGCCGGGAGCCGGACGCCGACGTTCAGCATGTGGTAGTACATCTCCGCGCTCATGAGCTCGTCCGATGCAATGGAGACGACGTCGTAGAAGTCGCCCCTCCCCAGGAGGGCATGGATCGGGATGTCGGACTGGGCCGCGGACTCGATGCTTCCCGGCGGACCTTGGTTGGAGGTGTAGGGGTGCAGGAATCCGCCGATACCGCCCAGGGCACGGATGCTGTCGAGGTACATCAGCTTGAGGCCGTCGGCGGGATACGGCGTGTTGGAGGCCCCACCGATGAGGGGCATGATGAATTCCGTCACGCCCAGGAGAGCGACGTGGCCGAACGAGCCGCGAAACTCCTGGGTGTACCGCAGGATGTAGTCTTCGTTGGATCCCTCCCACACATCGCCCGTCAGATCGGTCCATCGTCCCATGATCTTCGTGCCGTCCATGTGGATGAGGTCGTTGGCTACATGGAGGTCGTCGGCCCGGAGCCAGTCGAAGAACTCTTGCTGCGTGATCCCCCACCGCCCCTCGTGCCGGTCGTGGACGTGGGTGTCACCGGACACCCATCCGGCTTCAGCGGGGTCGGCCAGTCGGACCAGACGCAGCTCCACCGTGGTGATCTCACCGGGCACGGCCTCCACCGTGACGTCTGCGGGGATCCACTCGAAGCCACGAAGCGCCTCGACGCGCACCTCTCCGGCCGGGATGGTGACTTCGAATTCACCGCCGGTGTGGAAATAGTGGATCTCATTGGCCGGGCTCACCCGATGGAACGCCCCCTCGGGGGCATAAGCCCGACCATCCGACGCCAGCAGTTGGATGCGGGCCGGCACGGCCACGCCGTCGGGCCCCACCACCCGACCTCGCAGCGTGGCGGTCTCGTACGTCGGAGTGAGCTGCTGCGAGGTG
>JABDLS010000049.1 GCA_013002885.1 Gemmatimonadota bacterium
GGCCGGCCCTATTTTTCGGTGCTCCACCGAAGCTAGGCGTCGGTGGTGGAGACGCTATCGCTGAGCTTTCGGGGTTCGCCATCTTCGCTCGCGTCGTTGGACGCGGGCTCGGGCGGGGGAGTGGAGCGATGGATCTTCTTCGTGTCGTCGGGAACCTTCAACTCATGCTCGATTTCCCGGACTGAGCTCTTGAACTCCCGGATGCCCTTGCCGAGGGAAGATCCGATCTCCGGAAGGCGCTTGGCGCCGAAGAGAAGGAGCACGATGAGGAAGATGAAGACCATCTCCCCCATTCCGAATCCGCCTAAACCCATGGTTCCATTCCTCCATCGGGGCGTCGCCCCGTAGAACTCGTCAGATCCAGGATCGCACGATCATTGCGACGATCGCGATCCCCACGAGTGTCAGTACGTTCAATGTGAGTGTAACGGGTCCAAGTACGAACGCGACAGCCACGAGGTCCACCGCGAGGGGCCCGATGGATGCGTCCACGGAGGTGAGCAGAAAGACCCGTGGCGCCGCATCGGGGTCAATGGGAGACACCTCGACCAGCTTCGTGAGAAGCCCTCCGAGGAAAAGGCCGAGGACCAGCGTCCAGAGGAAGCGGACCACCTCTCGACGCCCCGTGTTAACGAGCATACGTGAGCTCCTTGGGGTAGGTTCCCCCGACAGGAGCCTGCCTCGAATCGGTCATTTTCAGCGTCGCCGGTCGACGGCGTAGCTGACCGCGTCGGCCAGGGCGGTCTTGGCAGGCGAATCAGGAAGGCCCGAGAGGGCTTCCGTCGCCCGATCCGCATACCCCTCGGCGGCCTCGGAAGCGTACTCCAGCCCGCCGCGGAGGACGACGATCTCGACAATCCGCGCGATCTCGTCGTCCGTAGGATCGATCCGGGTGAAGAACGACCGGATCTCCTGGCGTTCGTCGTCGTCAGCCCGGGTCAGGGCCTGCACCAGCGGGAGCGTGACCTTCCGCTCCCGGAGGTCGTGGCCGGTCGGTTTACCCGTGACCGCTTCGGTCCCCGTGTAATCGAGGAGGTCGTCGGCTATCTGGAATGCCATACCCAAACTGTGACCGAAACGGGCCAGAGCTCCCCGGTGCTCGGGAGCTCCAGCGATCGCACCCATCTCGCAGGAGGCCGACATCAGCGAGGCGGTCTTCGCGGCAATGAGTCGGTAGTAGTCGGCCTCAGTGAAATCGAGCGCGTCGTACGACGTGAGCTGTCGCATCTCCCCCACGGACATCTCGTTCGCCGCGTTGGCCAGCACCGAGAGAGCCTCCAGGTTGCCAATGCGAGCGAGCTCCGAGACACCCCGGGAGTAGAGGTAGTCTCCCATGATGATGGCGACCTGGTGGGTCCACAGGGCGTTCACGGTAGGCAGTCCACGCCTCAGCGCCGAATGATCGACCGCATCGTCGTGGACGAGGGTGGCCAGATGGACCAACTCCACGACGGCGGCGAGCGTCAACGCATCGTCGTGGTCGCGACCAGACGCGTGGCTCGCGAGGAGGAGGAGCGTGGGCCGGAACAGTTTTCCGCGCATGAAGAGCAGATGCTCGTTCACCTCCTCGATGTCGTCGAAGTCCGACAAGACGATTCGACGTATCTCATCACCGACTCGCTCCAGCGACTCCCTCACGGGGTCCTGGATGGCGGACAGCTTGGGAGGCACTCCACGAACCGCTCGGCTCACGTCTTTCTCCGAGGAGGACGGGGCATCGACACTGGAACTCAAAGTACCCGCGGCACTACCGAAGTTCTCTGAGTCGCTCGGTGACGTCGGCGAAGTTGATGTCCAGCGCGAACACCCGATCGTAGAAGTCGACGGCGGAATCGCTGTTTTCCAGCGCCTCGTACGCCCTACCGAGGTAGTAATAGATGCCGACCAACTCGTCCTCCACGGTATCGGCCGAATCCAGCGCCCTCTCGAGCGAACGCACCGCAGCCTCAGGCTGGCCCATCTCTATGAACGTCTGCCCCATCATCTCGTACGTCGGGAGATGGTCGGCCGAAGCCCGCAGGGCCGCCTGGAACGACGTGATGGCCTCATCCAGTAGCCCCATCTCCTTGTAGGCGGTACCCAGGTCGTAGTGCGCGCGGACATCGCTGCTGTCCAGGTTCTCCGAGACCTTCTCCTTGAACTGTGACAGCATCTTGGCGAAGTCGGCCTCCTCGTCACCGCTGGGCTCTTCGTATGCCACCGTAAAGCGGGTCGATTTCTCGTCACCGCCGCCGAGGATCATCGCACCCAGGTCGACGTAGCCTCTGTCGCCGGTGTCCCTCGACGGTGGAGGCTCTGCCTCGGCAGGCGAGGGAGCAGCTTCCACGCGATCCGATTCAGGTGCGGCGGCCGAGACCTCCTCGGCAGCCTGGGGCGCGGGCTCCACTTCCTCCGGTTCGACCTCCGTAGCGTCAGACCTCGACTCCTCGACGGCCTGTTCGAACGAATCGCCGGCATCGTCCGACGAGGGAGCATCGCCAGAGTCCACGTCGTCGTCGAAGCTCATGATCGGCAATTCGACGACCTCGTCCTCGTCATCGTCTGTCTCGAGCCCGAGATCTTCGGCTTCCTCTTCGTGGTCCGTCTCGAGTCCGAGATCTTCAGCTTCCTCTTCGTGGGCCGTCTCGAGCCCGAGATCTTCGGCGTCCTCTTCGTGGGCCGTCTCGAGCTTCACTTCGGACGCATCCTCCGCGTCGTCGAAGCTCATGATCGGGAGCTCGACCGCCTCGTCCTCGTCGTCGTCGAAGTCCACGGGATCGCGGTCCGAGTCCAGGGCCTCATCACCACCGGCCTGAATGTCGAAGCCCTCCAGACCAGCGTCGATCTCGGCTTCCGCCTCCGTCGATTCCGGTGCAGTGGCTGCGGACGCCTGAAGTTGCTCAGCGGCCTTCTCCAGGTCCGACGCCGCCTCCTCCATGGCATCGGCCACCGTGGCAGGTGCGACGGATTCGTCGTCACTGCCGAAGGCATCGCCCCCGAGGGAGATCTCGCCGAAGCCTTCGAAGTCGTCATCGAGAGCGGTCTCCCCGAACCCACCGGCGACCACGGCGGTGAGATCGGCATCGGGATCGAGCTCGCGGATCTGCGCTTCGATCTCATCGGCTCGGTCGTCGTCACCCGACTGGGTGTAGTGACGATGCACGACAGTGAGCTGCTCAACCGCCTCGTCGGTGCGGCCCTGCGCCGCCATCTGTTCCGCCACGGTCACCCTCACGCCCACGTCCTCCGGCGCGAGGTCACAGAACTCGATGAGGGCTCGGAAGCTCTCGTCGAGATCGCCGGCAGCCTGCATTCGCTCCGCATAGGTCAGGAAGTTCGTCCGAGCATCCGGCAGAAACCCCTGCTCCGCGCGGATCTGGCCGATGACCAGGTACGCCGCGTGATGATTCGGAACATTCCTGATGATCTTCTTGCAGACCGCGATGGCGTTGTTGGGGAGGTACGCCTCCCGGTACAGCTCCACGGCCTTCTCGTAGTGCTCGACGGCGGGCTCCAGCCGACCGACCCGCACGTAGAGGTCCCCGACTCGATTGTACAACCCGATGTCGACCTGATCATCCCTCGCCAGCTCCGTCAAGGCCTTGTCGTAATGCTCGAGGGCTTTCTGCCAGTCCTCTTTCTGCTCGGCCTTGCGTGCCTTCTGCTTGAGCGACTCGATGCTCATTCGCGAATGTCCAGGGTCTCCGTGCGCTCGCCACCTCGCGCCGAGATGTAGTCGGCTACACGGCGAGAGAGGACCCGGGCGGTTCCCAGGTCGGGGAGCTTTAATCTGCCCAGCGAATCTGTGAGCACAAGGGTATCGGGCATCATGCCGATGACTTCGGTTTCCACCACATCGCCGCCACGGCGGCGGACTTCAGCCTCGATGCGACCGAAAACCTCAAGGGGAAGAACCCGCGCCGGGTCCTCGAGATTCATGGAGATCTGAACCCGGTTCTGCCTCTCCAGCCGGAGGCCAAGGGCCCGTAGACCCGGAAATCCCCCGTCTCGCTCCCGGATCATGGACGCGATGTCCCGGGCCTCCGCCACATCGATTCCGTCCACCACGACGTTCCAGGCCAGGAGGATGGGGCGGGCCCCCACACATGTGACTCCCGCCGTCGAGTGGGGCCCCACGGCGTCTTCTGGAAGATCGGGGCTTCGCCCTCGAGGCCAGCCGCCGCGCAGCCCTTCGAAGCCACCCCGACGAAGTTCGGCGAGGGATCGCCCCGGTGGGTCGGCCGCCTGACCGTAGAAGTACACCGGCACCCCCAGAGAGGCGATCGCCTCCCCTGCCCTCTGAGCCAATGCGACCGCGTCCGCCATCGTGACCCCGTGCAGGGGTACGAAGGGAAGCACGTCCAGCGCCCCGACGCGGGGGTGAACGCCCTGGTGGCGGGTAAGGTCGATGTTCTCGATCGCGAACCGAGCCGCGACCACTGAAGCAGCGAGCACGTCATCCGGGGCTCCGATGAGGGTCACCACGGAACGGTGGTGATCAGGATCTGCCGACCAGTCCAGCACCTCGACGTCGCAAGCGCCGATGGTGTCGACCAACGCCTCCACCGTCGCCAGGTCCCGCCCTTCCGAGAAATTCGGCACCGCCTCCATGACCTTGACCATACATCCAACCTACGGTGCCACCGCCGCCGGTCCACGGTGGAAGCCAATCGCCCAAGGCTGCTCGGGGACCCTTGAAGGACCTCGAGCCGGGCATCCCGAAGGACACCCGGCTCGTTTCGGTCGGGGAGGACCTGGTTGCGCCCCGCACTGCCAACGCGGGGTCAGCCCCCGCTGCCGATGACCAGGTCCGGGTTGTTGGCCTGGAGCTGGTATGCCCAGTCGAAGATCATGAGATCGTCACCATTCTGGTCCGTGCCAAGGTGCGTCACCCGGATGATGCCGAAGTGGAGTTCTCCGTCGCTCCCGACGACTCGCAGGACGTAGCTCGTCTCCGTGAGCAACTGCATGTCACCCGTCACGTATCCGCTCACAGGCGCGACAGGCACGTCGACACACGTCGCGTCGGCTCCCACGCCGCACTTCAAGGCGGTAGTCGCGAAGCCGTCCTGGTACACCGCCGCGTTGTCACCGAGGACCATCCACCAGCCGTTGATGTCCTGCTCGAGACGGAAATCGAAGTCGGCGGGGTCCGACCCGTCGACTACGGGGACCACCGACTCGTCCTCGGAAAAGAGGAAGCCGGAGTTGGCCGGCACGTCGGCAAAGTCGTAGAGAAGCTCGCCGGAGAAGTCCGGACGAGGCGTGCCCTCGCCTATGACGCTTCCGTCGCTCTCATGCCCGTCTGTGTCCACGGCGGTGACGAAGTAGCCGTAGGTCGACCCGTTCTGGGCGAGGAGATCCAGGAAGCCTTCGGAATCCGTCTCGCCCAGCAGCAGGGACGTGCCGGCGTCGTCGAGATAGATCTTGTAGTGCGAGAAATCGCCGGCCGCCCGAGAAGCAGCGCCCCAGAGAATGTAGTTGGCGCCATCCAGGGCGATGACCGACGTGGCGTCAGGGATGGGCGGAGCCACCCACTGGGGGACGAACACCACGACCGTGGTCGCGGCGTCGGTCTCGGTTCCGTCATCGTCCACTGCCGAGACCAGATACTCGTAGGACTCGTCGGCGACGACGTTGATGTCCTCGTACGTGCAGAAGTCCTGGGAACAGCTCGTCACCTCGGCAATGAAGAACCACTCGTTGTCAGTCGTCCGGCGGGAATAGACGCGGAAGGCCTCGCCGTTCCAGTCCGGGGCCAACTCCCACGTTACGGTCACGGAGCCGGCGTAATAGCTCGCAGCCACCGCACGCGGAGCCGCTGGTGCACCGCCAGGCTCTTCCACGAAGATCAGTTCGTCCCGACACCCGGTCAGGGCAACCATGGAAAGGGTCAGGCCCAGAAGTATGCTTCTCATCGGTCCATCCTCCGTCGGTCGGGCCCGTCCTCGACGGCAGCGTGCCGCCGGCCGTTGCGGGCCAACACGTGGCACACCCGGTGCACAGGGCGTACCGCAAATCTATCTTCTTGCGCTACAACATCTTAGCAAAACGCGAAAGCTCGCTTTCGTCCACTATTAAGGACACAAGAGGACGTCGGGTGCGGACATTCGAGCACCCCCTCGACACTAGTTCGACGGGAGCCCCAGACCCTGGTTCCTCTGCCGGTAGTCGAACTTGAGGTCCCGGTTGTCCAGGAGAGACACCTCGAAGCGGAACGACCAGTTCCCCGTCGCCGTCTGCAGGAAATCGAAGTTGGCTTGCCAGCGGTGAAGGTCGCGCGTCAGCCGGATGGAGTGATCGTTGAATGCGCCGGCCTCCAGATCGTAGGCCGTGCGCCAACTCACGCTCCAGTTCTGTGTGGGTTCCAAGCGGACGGTACCGCTGAGCATCTCGCTGGCGACGCGGGTGGGATCGCGCGGGCGCTGAAGGGAATAGCTCAGGTTGGCCGACCAACTTCCCCGCGATCCCCGACCGGCCTGCGGCTGCGGCGTGGGCTGGCGACCCGTTACCGGCACGATCATGGACTCGTCGGTGACGCTCTCGGGCATGGGATCCGTAACGTCCGGTTCCTCTGCCTCCTCGGCCCCGTCTCCGGTGAGCCCCAACCAACGGAAGATGGACGAACGTGACCCGATGGAGAACCCGAGGTTCACCTGGCTCAGGTGCGGCGAAAAGGTCCGGCTACCCACCGACCCGTCGGACAGGATGTCGTCATCGAAGAGCTCGTGATCCATCGAGATGGAGAGCCCGCGCAGGTAGTCCGAGGAGAACTGGTTCGACAGGCGCGTCGTCTCGAAGCCTGCCAGAAACAAGCCTGTCTCGTCGGCCTCGACGAAATCGTAGCGAACGACACTGGTGCGCCAGGCGAGGAGTGTCACCGATGGCGTGGTCTGCATGCGCCGCGGTCCGTCTTCATTCTGCCCACCGGCGGTCGGGCCTCCCGGCGTTGCTGCCCCGGGCACCCGCGGATCGACGGCGCCCAGGGAGTCCGCCTGTGGGCCCAAGCCAGCGGTCTCATCACCCAGATCGGAGCCATCGGTCGCGTCGGCATCCTCGTCCTGTCGACGCTTCGCTTCGAACGTCTGGGTCAAGGACACCGACACCGTGTTCTTCGGCTGCAGCGCCCTCGATCCGAAGACCATCTCCTGAAGGTCGGAGGGGCTCGTCTTGGGGGTCCACTGATAGTCGAACGACGGCGAGATCTTGTGGCGAATGGCTTCGAAGGGGCCGACCCCGCCGAAGAAGCCGTACACGTCGGTCCGTAGTTGGGCACCGAAGGACAGGCGGGACGGCGCGGACACGAAGCTCGAAGCTAGGGTGTCCAGGTCCGACTGGAACATGCTCCCCGAAAGGCTGAGTCGCGGAGTAAGCGTCGTGGACCCGATGAGCTGCTGCTGGTAGTTCACCGACGTCGACCAACCCAGGTTCATGTCCGCGAGGTCCATGGCCGGCGGGCCCGTTAGAACCTCCGGCGGTTCGGAACCGGAACCGATGAGGAGGTAGGCATCGGGCACATCGAGCGTGCGCGCCTCTTCCAGATCCACCGATTGGGAAAAGGTCAGATTCCCGATGCTGAGGTTGCTTCGCGCGAAGCCCGACGTGGTCACGGTATTTGCCTGACCGATGTCGAACGTGTCGGGCTGGATTCGATCGAGCGTGTTTCGGCGGAGCCCACTCGAACCCGACCACGTCATGTTGTTGAGGGGGCCTCCCTGTCCCGGCGGCGCGCGAAACAGGGTGATGGGCGACAGCGACAGGTTCACCGACGGCAGGAGCCAGGTCGTGCGGTCATCGGAGAGGTACTTCTGACGGTTCGCCGAAGCAGACACGGTCCCCCAGTCGAACCTCCGATTGATGCCCGCCTCCGAGTCGATGGACTGGGTCACTTCCCTGGGGTTGAACGAGTTCTCCCGGAGAAAGTCGTTGTTGGAGATGAAGCGCCCCGAGACACGAAGCTGTGTGCGCTCGTCTACCTGCCACGAGTGGCGCGTGTCGAATGCCAACTCGCTGGAGCCATCGGACCTCCAATAGCGGCGGAAGCTGAGATCGCCCTCGAGGAACTGGCGGCGAAAGCGATACCGCAGGGAGCTCGTGAGGCTGAAGAACGTCTCGCTGAACCAATCCATGGCGACGAGGGCGTCGGAGTAGTCGCTCATGGCCCAGTAGAAGCCGACGTTGCTGAGTCGTCGCCGGTAGCCGCCGGACGTGCGAACGATATCGTTGACGCTGAAGCGGGGCGTCAGTAGGCCGGAGGATCGCCCTCTCTCGAGGCTCTGCGCCATGAAGGGAAGCCACGCGACAGGCACGTCGGCGAAGTAGAGCCGTACACCCCGGGCCACCAGGACATTGCCGGCGACGATCTTGATCTCGTCCGTCTCGAAGTGGTAGTGGGGATCGTCGATATCGCAGGACGTGAACTGGGCATGGGAGAGGAAGGTCGAGTCCGGGGCGGCGAAGGGCATGTCGCCGCGGACAATCCAGTTCGCTCCATCCTGGGCGTACGACGTACGGGCACCCACCGCCGTTCCTCGCCCCTGACCGAGGTCGAAAACCATGTCGGCTGCGTCCACCGGGTCGCCGTCAGCCGGGATGAAGGTCCCCTCACCAACGGCCCGGATGGAGCCACGCTCCTCGTCGAAGATGATGGCGGTGTCGGCCTCGAAGACCGTTCCCTCCTGCGATACCCTCGCCCGGCCGCCCGTAGGAGCCGAAAGAACGAGCACCCTCCGGCCGGCATCGAAGTCGGCGTCTTCGCCGTCATATTCGGTGAGCGCGAAGCCCGGCATTCCGAAGAGGGCCGTAGACACCGAATCGGGCCCGGCCCCTGCCCCCCGATTCCCTTCGGCCGCCTGCGCGAGTCGGACGGAGTCCTGGACGTAGAGTACGCTATCGGCGCCGGGGCGACGGGCCAACCGCTCGAGGCGGTTGATGATGGCCAGCCGCGCCGAATCGGCCGCGGCTTGCAAGCTGTCGTTCGGTGCAGCAACCGTCGTGTCGGCGCCGGCCACCTGTCCCTGCACTCCAAGTGGGATCATCCCGAAGAGCGGGACGAGCACAAGGAGGGCGGGAGCACGCAAGCGCGTGACCCGGACACCGCGCGTCACGTCGGCCCCCGCCTACCCGTCATCACGGGTTTCGACGGACTCCGAAGGAGGCTCCAGACTCGCCTCGTACTCCTTCTCCATGGCCTTCTCGGCCTTAGCCCGGCGCCGATAGACACCGGCCGAGAGGAAGATCCCGAACTCGTAGAGTAGAATGAGCGGGACCATCATGAAGAGGGTCAGCGTGATGGCGTCACCCGGCGTAATGAAGCTCGCCAGGATCGTGATGAGCACGATGGCATGCCGTCGCTTCGACCGGAGAAACGCCGGGGTGACCAGACCCATCAAGCTCAGCGCGAGGATGACGATGGGAAGCTCGAAGACGACGCCAAAGGCGATGAGCATCCTCACGATGAAGCCCAGCGTGGCGTTGATCTCGAGTTGGGCCTCCAACGATGTCGTCAGGAAGGCCTTGAAGAACTCCAAAGTCACCGGGAGAGCGGCGAAGTACGCCAGAGCCACGCCGGCGACGAACAGGACCAGGCCCAAATAGAGCGCCGGCATGATCGCCCTCTTCTCGTCTTTCTCCAGCGCCGGCGAAAGGAACGCCCAGGTGTGGTACACGAGGATCGGGAAGGAGAGGATGACCCCGCCGTAGATAGCCAGCCGAAGGGTCACGAAGAAGGGATCGGCCGGCGACAGGTTGATGAGCCGGAGATCCGGATCGTCGTACGCCTCGCGGATGGGCTCCACGAGGAGATCCAGGACGTTGAAGTAGTAGACCAGCCCGAACGCGACGATGGAGCATGCCACGAGCGCGAGGAGCGACCAGAGGATTCTCCAGCGCAGCTCCTCGAGATGATCCAGGAAGGGCATTTCGCCCCGTGCATTGCGGTGTCGCATCTCGTGGGTGTTTGGTCGGTGCTTCCCGCGGGGTCACGCCGGTGGGGACGCCGCGAGAAATCCGAATCAGATGGGTAGCTCGACCTGATTCCGGCGCTGCTCTTCCCGGGCCTGGGCCTCCGCCATCTCGTCGACGAACTCTTGGAACTCACCCGCGTCCTGGAAGTTCCGGTAGACCGAGGCGAAGCGCACGTAGGCCACACGGTCCAGAGGGCTCAAACGCTCCATGACGAGTTGCCCAAGTCGCACGCTTGGGACCTCGACACCGGCTTCACGGGAGAACCCGTCCTCGACGTCATCGACGAGTGCCTCCATGTCGTGGGCCGAGACGGGTCTCTTGGCGCAGGCGATCTTCACGCTTCGAAGGAGCTTGCCACGATCGAAGTCCTCGACCGCACCTGATCGCTTGAGCACCTGGATGGGCCGCGCCTCCACATACTCGTAGGTAGTGAAGCGGGAGCCGCAGACCGTGCATTCCCGTCGACGGCGAACGGCGCGTCCACCCCGACTCGCCCGGGTGTCCACAACCCTGTTCTCGGTGGCATCGCAGTCGGGGCAGCGCATTCAGATCCCCGAACCCACTCAGCCGATCTCGCGCAGCTTCTCCCGGGCGAGACTCGAGACCAGAGCGTCCGGGTACGTGTTCATGATGCGCTCGAGGACCGCCTTGGCTTCGTCCACGTCGCCGAGCTCCTCGTGGAGGAGGGCGACCCGGTAGAGGGCCTCGGGCACGCGGGGTGAGGTCGGGTAAAGCTGCTGGATCTGCTGAAAGCTCTCCAACGCCTCCTCCGGTTGATCTTGCTGCGAGCGAAGATCTCCCAGGTGGAAGTACGCATCAGCAGCCCGTGGATCATCAGGATGCTCCGCAAGGAACTGCTCGTACGCCCGAACCGCCGAGTTCAATGAGCCTCGATTGCGTTGCTGGCCGGCCGCGTTCCAGAGCTGGTCGGCGTTGCCGGAGGACCCCCCGATCAGGCTCTCACTCCCCCCGGGCGACGTCTCGTCCGCGCCCGATCCGGGAGCAGGAGTGACCCCTCCACGCCGGAGATTCGCGAGCTGGTCGCGAATCGAGGCCATACCTCGTTGGTTCTCGCCAGCAAGCGCCTCGAGACGGGTGAGGCTCTGTTCGATCTGCTGGAGCCTACGTGCGATGTCGCCCCGGAAGTCGAACATCTGGTCCGACTGAGTCCGAATCGTGTCCTGAGTCTGCTGCGTCTCGAGAGCGAGCATGGTGATGAGGGAGTCCTGCCTGGCAGCGACAGACCGGAGCTCGTCCTGGAGCGTCCGGATGTCTCCCTTCATCGCGCAGCCGCCCGAGACGACCGCGACGGCCAACGCCGTGAAGACGCGAGCCGTCGTGCGTTCAATCATACGTTTCATCCAGAGTGACCGGATGGCCCCTCCCCCGTAAGCGAAGGGAGGGGCTCCCGGTAATGATCCGTCGCTAGTTGCTTGGCGGATTTATGGCGTTCATGCCGGCCGTGATGACGAACTCGGCTCGCCGGTTTTGAGCCCAGGCCTGCTCGTTCGAGGCCTGAACCATGGGCCGGGACTCGCCGAACGAGACGATGGCGAACCGGTTCTCCGCCAAGCCGAAGCCCGTCAGGAACTGGCGCACCGACTCGGCACGACGGTTGCCCAGCGCGAGGTTGTACTCCGTAGAGCCCCGCTCGTCGGCGTGCCCTTCGATGCGAAGCTGAACCTGCGGGCTCGCTCGAAGGATCGCCACCTTGGCGCGAAGGATTCCAGCGGCCTCGGCCTCGATCTCGGACTCGTCGTAGGCGAAGTTCACCATCTCCATGAGGGTCTCGCGCGCCTCACGGATCGCCCGCTGACGGGCCTCCTCGGCGCGACGGGCAGCTGCCTCCTCCTCGGCACGCCGACGGGCCTCTTCGGCGGCTGCGGCGACAGAGTCGTTGTACCGCTGCAAGGAGTCCATATCCGGACCAGGCGGCGGCGGCGGTGGCGGCGGCGGGTCACCCCCGCACGCGCCCACCAAGAGCGTGGCAGCAAAAACTGTGACGAAGAAGCGGCGGAGGATCATCCCAACTCCTGGGTTGAGCGAACGAGTGGAAAGTGCTTGTTACGTAAAAATGCGTGCGGGGGCCACGCCCTTACGACACAGAAAAGTAATGCTCTTTTGGCACGTGGAAAGCCTCTGCCATATAGGGACAAATCCCCTGTCGGCGCAACGGTTTTCGTGGGCCGGCCGAGGGCACCGCCACGCCTCCAGAAACAAATGTTCCCGAACGTGGCTCTACGGCGGGTCGGAGACCGTCCCCGCCCTGACCGAGGCTTGCGGACTACGTCGGTGGCAGCGCTGGCGACCAGTCGGGGAGCCCAACGCGCTGCCCCGAAAGAAGAGAGCGCACATTACCCGTCGCGATGTCCACGACCATGAGCCCGTGACCCCACCGCCGTTCACCCACGAAGACCAGGTGTCGACCGTCAGGGGCCCAACTCGGCGCTTCATTGTTACCCTCCGACGTGAGCTGGCGTAGCACCCGTCCGCCATCCTCCAGGTTCGCCACGAGGATGTGGTACCGGCCGCGGCGGTCGATACGGCCATGGAACGCTACGAGGTCGCCCGTGGGCGACCAATCGGGAGCGGCGTAGAAGCCGCCGCTGCCGTACTCGTAGGGCGACAGAGTTTCCGCGGAGCCTCCTTCGGCGGGCATCATCATGACCTGAGGCACGGCCGTACCGAATCTCAGGGTGTTGAAGGCCAGCCAGCGCCCGTCCGGCGAGTAGGTGGGCGACAAGTCGTACCAGGGTCCGCCGGACAGGTACGACAAGCAGCAGTCGCGCTCCAGGTCGTATGTGAATATCCCGCTCTGTGCATTGCTCCCGAGGACGGAAAACGCGAGGACGTTTCCGTCGGGGTGGTACGTTGGCGAGATGTAATCCCCGTCACCTCGAGCGGCCGGAAGCATGCGCTCGTTCCCTCCGTACAGATCGGTCTCGTAGATCCGGGGCACACCCGACTTCCACGAGGTGAAGGCGACGCGTCGGGCGTCGGGTGACCAGGTGGGCGATTCCACGAGATCGCCATAATCGGTGACCTGGCGCAGATTCTCACCGTCGGAGTCGATGGCGTAGACCTCCTTGCCGCCCTGGCTGTTGCCCATGGTGAACACGATGCGGCTCGCCGCCATCCCCGGGTCCCCGGTGGCCCACGTCACGACCTCGTCGGATGTCCGGTGCACCGACATGCGGAAGTCGGAGTCCAGGGAATTGGGCAGCCGAAACCTGCCACGCTCACGGACCTCGCCGTAGACCACGTCGTGGAGCTCCAGGACCAGGACGTACCCGTCCCCCGTCCCCTCGACCTCGCCTGTCACCAACCAGACGGCTCCCAGGCGGTCCCAGAGAGAATAGTCGACCTCTGATCCCACAAGCCCTGCAGGAAGAGAATCGAGCACCTCGAAGCGGTCCGAGTATCGCAGGTCACGGCCAACGATGGCCTCGACCTGAGAGGCCACGGCCTCTCCTCCGAAGGATCCGGAGAAGGGCTGTAGCGCCAGAGCGGGCCGGTAGCTGTTGGCGTAGACGAGCCCCAACTCGACACCGGGAAGTTCATCCTGGGCCGTCAGGTGGCCCGGCGCCACGACCCCGCCGGCCATCACCACTACCGCTGCCGCGAGCCACCCAGCGCGTCGTCTCACCGTCGTCTTCTCCAAGTTCACCTCACCCACCGTCGTCGATATCGTCATTGTCGTCCCGTTCACCATCCGACTCCTCTGCCGCTGACCCCCGCTGCGTCCCAAGGAAGGATCAATTGGGGTGCACCCATGGGCCGGAAGCTGAAGCGCACGGGGAAACGGTCATACGGCAGATCGTCGGGAAGAGGTCCGAATCGACCGCCGGCACACTCCACGGCCCCCAGCGCCTCGATATCGAAGGCGGCGTTGCCCGACCGGCTCACCCAGTCCACTTCCCGGGCCTGCCCCTCACGGTCGATGTAGAAGAAGACCGTCGTCTGCCAATTGCCGCCGTCACGCCAGCGGAAGCAGCGCTGAATCTGTCGGATGATGTTGTTGTAGTACTGTGGGTAGTCCCGCCTCAGACCCTCGATGCGCACGTTGAGCGCCTCTCCCGTAACCTCTGGCTCTTCTTCAGGGGGATCGGGCGTCTGGGTCACGACGGGCTCTTCGGCTACGTCTGGTGGCGGCTCCTCCACAGGGGGCTCCTCCCGGACCGGTTCGGGTGCGGGGTCCGGCTCTTCCACCGGGACGATCTCCTCTGCTTCCGGCTCGGGCGGGAGTGGATCGGGCTCCGGCCGTTCCACCACCAACTCCTCGGCAGGCGGTTGGAACTCGACCTCTTCTTCCTGTTGAGCCGGTGGCGCCGGCGAAACGAGTTCGATCTCGTACGTCAGGAACTCCATCTGCTGCGGTTCATAGAGCGTGCTGGCCCATGCCAGGGCGATGAGCGCGACATGGAAGGCCGCCGACAGCGCCATGGCACGGCGATCGAAAGGGTCGAGGCGACGACGCATCAGCGGGAGGGGCTCCAAGGTTCGGCGACGACCGACCAGTTCACCCCACTGTTGACGGCGATGGCCATGGTCTTGAGCACTGGCCCATACGGCGCCAGCGAATCGGCCCGGATGAAGACCCGCTCGATCTCGCCGGTGGAGAGGAGCTGAGGTAGCCCACTCTCCAACTCGTCCAAGGTGACCGCCGTCTCCTCCATCATGATCTGCCCGTCCCGCATGACGGTAATGAAGAAGGGCGACTCCTGGGAAGTGAGTGGCGGTACGTCGGCCCGGGGGATCGCGACCTCGATACCGCCCTGGAGAATGGGCGCCGTGATGATGAAGATGACGAGGAGTGTGAAGGCCACGTCCACGAGGCTCGTGACGTTGATCTCGGCGTTGAGCGGCAGATCGGAGCGGCTGCGCCCACGCCCACCCCTCCGGTGCGACCCGAGCGAGCTCATGGAACCTCCAACCGTGCCGACGTCGGGGTGCGATCCACGAGCCTAGACCTGCCCTTCGCGTGCAAGCGTACCGATGAACTCACTGGAAAAGCCTTCGAGCTCGCCGCTCACCAGGTTGAGCTTGCCGACGAAGTGGTTGTAGGCGATGACAGCCGGGATCGCCACCGCCAGTCCGGCGACGGTGGTGATGAGGGCCTCGGCGACACCCGGCGCCACGGCCATGATGTTGCTGGAACCGGATGACGTGATGCCGAGGAAGGCGTTCATGACGCCGATGACCGTGCCCATGAGGCCGAGGAGCGGCGACACGGATCCGATGACGGCGAGCCATCCAAGGCCTCGGGCCAGTTCGTCCCGCTCCTCCGCCTCCTCCTTCTCGAGGATGAGCCGTAGAGCCTCCAGTTGGGTCAGCGAGAGCCCCCGAGTCTGGGGCGCGCCTTCTCGGAGAGCTCCTGGTCGGAGTTCACTGAAGAAGTTCACTCCCTGGCGAAACACCCGGCCGTAGGGGGAATCCGGGAGGGACAGGATGGCCTTGTACGCGTCCTCGAGGCGCTGAGCTCGTTCCATACGCTCGAGGAACTCGTCGCCTAGGCGACGAACCGACCGGAATTGTCGAGCCTTCGCAAAAATGAGCCACCATGAAGCCAGCGAGAACAGGGCGAGTATCGCCAGGACGATCTGCGTCGGAAGCGTCGCACCGACGATCATCTCGAAGGAGGTGGTCGGCGGTCGCGACTGCAGGAGAAGGTGGGAGAGGCCCATCGACGATCTCAGTCCCTCTGGTTGGCGATGTACTCGTACGTCTCCCGCAGTCCTTCTTCCAACGAGTGGGCGGGTGACCATCCTCGTTCCTGCAACTTGCCGGAGTTCAGCGTGCTGTGCTGCAGCTCTCCGGGTCGCGCCGGCTCGTGATTCCGTGGAAGATTCGTGCCGGCGATGCCCTCAAGGACTTCGGCGAGTCGCAGGACACTCGTCCCGACGCCCGTCCCGACATTGAAGCCCACGGAGTCGAGGCCTCCGCCTTCGATCTTCAACTCAGACGCCAGCATGTTTGCCGAAACGACGTCCTTGACGAAGACGTAGTCGCGAGTCTGCTCTCCGTCCCCGAAAATCGTGAGTGGCTCGCCCCCGAGGAGTCGGTTGCAGAAGATGGCTACTACACCGGCCTCACCATGCGGATCCTGACGTGGTCCGTAGACGTTCGAGTACCGGAGGGCGACGTATTCCAGGCCCCGAATGACGCGGTAGTAGTTGAGGTAGTACTCGCCGCCGAGCTTGGTCACACCATAAGGAGACAGGGGTAGCTTCGGTGCTGACTCCGGCGTGGGGATCTCCTCGGGCTCACCGTATACGACGCCCCCACTGCTCACGTATACGATGCGACGAGTGCCCACCTCGACTGCGGCCTCGGCGATGTTGAGGAGACCCATGAGGTTGATGCTCGCGTCTCTGGGCGGGTCGGCCACCGAAACGCGCACGTCGATCTGCGCGGCATGGTGGTTCACGACGTCGAACCGGACCTCGCGGAAGAGGTTCCGGAGTTCGGGGTCCCTGATGTCCATCTCGACGAACTCGGCTCCATGAGGGACGTTGGAACGCCTGCCCGAGGAGAGGTCGTCGACGATCCACACGTCGTCCCCAGCTGCGAGGTACGCATCTGCCACGTGGCTGCCGATGAAGCCTGCGCCGCCGGTAACCAGGACCTTTCTCTTTGAGTCGGTCATGCGAGAAGCACTGCCTTGTATGATGGATTCGGTGCGCCGGTCGCGGTGCGGCGCGGTCAGGAACGAACGGAGCCCCCGTCGGATGAAACCGACGGGGACTCCGGTAGAGGCGAGTGGGCGAGGAAAGAACCGTTCCCCGCCGGGGGCATCAGCGCATCTTCCTCGCGAGCCGGACGATGACACCCTGCTTCCAGACGTCGTCGTCCATTGTCAGCACGCGGGCTGATGCCGTGGTCGGTGTCGTGAAGACCACCTGCAACGACCCGTGAGTCTCGGTGGTAACCGCCTCGCCGTAGAGGATGAACTCGTCGCCGATGGCGACGCCATCATCGCTGCCCAGATCGAGGAAGGCGATGTGGCCGATGTCGGTAATGACCTGGTCACCGGCGAAGCCCATGATCATGGCTTCCGAACCGCCTGTGACCACTTCGGGATACTCGCCTCGCTGGACGGTATAGTCCGGAAGAGCCCTCACCAGGTCACCGGCCTGGATCCTGTCGTAGACCTTGCTGATCTGGGCTACGACTTCCCCGTCGCCGAGGACCGATACCGTCGCCACGCCCACCGGCCGCGCAACACGGCCGACCATTGGGATGGTCCTCGTGATCCGGAAGAGCTGGAGATTCGCTCCCACTCTAGCGGGCGCCGGCATCTCGATGCGGATCTGGTCGAACATCCGCATGGTGGTGCCACGCTCACCGGGCTCGGCGAAGCCAGCCACCCGTCCGCTGCTGCGGGGCTCGATGTCCTGGCGGAGCAGCCATGGCGCTGAGTATACCCGATCGGCCGAAACCGTCGCGTAATCGCGGTTCTCGGCCGCCAGAGCCTCAGCGCGCTCCTGCTGCTCATCGGTGTAGAAGATCGTCCGGGCGCCCTCGGAAACAGGACGAGCGGGCCTCAGGCCGAAAGGCACGAGATCCGACGGAACGTCGTCGGCCAGGGGCTCGTCCGTGGTCTCCGGCATCGTCTCCATCGGGGGCCGGTCGGTCGCGGTGCCCGGCAAACCCGGGATCACGAGAACCTCCTCCGGAAAGATCCAATGCGGATCCTCTACGACGCTGCGGTTGGCTTCGAAAATAGTCCGCCACTCCCACGGGCTGTCGTAGTAGCGGATTGCGAGATCCCACAGGGTGTCGTCATCCACGACGGTGTGGGTCCCCTGCGGCACTTGGCCGTGGGCGAAACTCGGGAGAATCAGTACAGCGACCAGGGCCGCGGCCGAGCGAACCATCTGGGCTCCTTCGGCAAGTAGGACAGGGCTTTTCGCCCGGCGAACGCTGACCGAAGATACCCACCCCTCCATTCAAAGGTCAACGCATTTTTCAGAGTTGACTTCATATGTTTACGCCCGGTCGAGGCAGGCGGGGGTGCATTCCCAGGGTCAGGTGCGCGGGGGCCCTGAACCGCGGGGCGATCCGAGCTCGGGGGCCAGCGAAACGTAGCGGCCCCTTCCGATGACCACGTGGTCCAGAACCGGGATGCCGAGAGATCTGCCAGCAGCCGCCAGCTGACGTGTGACGGCGCGGTCCTCGGCCGAAGGCGTCGGGTCGCCAGAGGGGTGATTGTGCACGAGAATCACGCTCGCCGCACCTTCGCTGACCGCCAGCCGAAAGACTTCGCGCGGATGGATAAGAGATGCGTCGAGGATTCCCCGAGTCACCAGCACTTCCCGGAGGATGCGATGCCGGGTGTTGAGGAGGAGCGCGTGAAATTCCTCCTGGCAGACGTCGCGAAGACGTGGCCCCATTCGTCGGAAGACGTCGGCAGGCCCGCGGACGGGCTCTTCATCGGGCGCGTCCACGGTGGCGACACGGCGCCCGAGTTCGAAGGCGGCCGCCAGTCGAGCGGCCGTGGCCGCTCCGACTCCCTCCACGCCTTCCAGCAGGGCCACGTCTGCGGCAGCCAGTCGATGAAGGCCCCCAAGGGCCGAGACGATCCTACCTGCGATCTCGACGGCCGAGCCATGGGCACTGCCACTTCCCACGACGAGGGTGAGTAGCTCGGAGACCGTCAGGTTTCTGGGCCCTATCCGGCGGAGGCGTTCACGAGGACGGTCGGTGTTGTGGACATTTACGGACATCCGAAAGGATGGCAGGCCAGGTCGGGCCGTTCCATGCTGCGAAGGGACGAGAGTGCCGCATGGAGTCGCCCGTGCGGGAAGCGCCGCTCCCCTCAGGATCCGAAGGTCGCCAGCATGACCCTCGCGTCTTCCTTCGGAGACTCGTAGTAGGCGCGCCGGATGCCCACGTCCTCGAAGCCGAAGTTCCGGTAGAGGTCGATGGCACGAGCGTTCGAAGCCCTGACCTCCAGGAAGAGCTTCTCCACCCCGCGTTCCCTGGCTCGGTCCAGCACGTGCCGAAGGAGATGTCCACCGAGACCGGCACCCCTCCGGTTCGTCGTCAGCGCAAGGTTCGCGAGCTCCCCTTGATCCAGAATCACCCAGAGGACCGCGTAACCGATGACGCCGTCGTCGACGTCGATCATTACCAGGAGCTCGATCCCGTCCCTGCCCAGGAGACCCTCGAAGGTCGACGCCTGCCAGGGGGTGGTGAACGCCTCGGACTCGATGGCGACGACGGCCTCGATGTCCTCGCGGCGGAGAGGACGCACGTGGATGCCATGGGGCAGGCCGGGGGCGTCGGTCGTCACGTCGCCCATAGGCGCTCCGCGCCCGACACCCGCACGTACTCCGGTTCCCACGACGCAGGGTCTGCCAATGGCTCCGCCTCCGGTGAGCGACGGAGCCACGCCAGAAGCCCGTCGGCGCACGTCGCCTCGCTGGAGCCCTCCACAACAGGGAAGCCCGCGCCCTCGATCACGCCGCGATGCCTCACGGCTCCGTCGCCGACGAAGGTCGCGCCAGCGGGCACCTCTCCCGCAAGAAGGTCCCGCAATTCAGCTGCGTGCGGATCCACCAGCGTCTCCACGCGGGCCGACCCCACACCGTAGCACGCACCGTACACCCGCTCTGCCCTGGCGTCGAAGAGAGCGTATCGGATGGGGAAACCGGTATGGGCCAGCGCCTCCCCGGCTAGACTCGAGACGGCGTGCAGAGGCCGTTCCAGGGCGAGCGCCAGCCCTTTTGCGGTCGCCGCAGCGACCCTCACACCCGTAAACGACCCGGGCCCCTCCCCAACCACCAGATCGTCGAGCTCCGATGCACCGACTCCAGCCGCCTCCAGGGCTTCGTCCACCGCTGGGAGTAGCGCCGCCGCGTGACGGGACTGTTTCGTCAACCGCGCTCGTGCGACGACCCGTGCTCCGACGGCAACCGCAACAGAGCCTACGGACGTGGAGGTGTCCAGCGCCAGGCGGACCCGCTCGAGGCCCTCACCCTTCACCGGCGTACCGAAACCGACATGGGAAAGGCAGGCAACTCCGGGGGGTCCCCGATGCGCCGCACCTCGACTTCCCGGAGGTCAGTCGCGTCAGCGGCAGGCGACAACCTGATGGACCACCTGTCGGCCGGCAGATGGTCGCCGGCCCGCTCCGACCACTCCACGAGAACGATCTCCAAGCCCTGCCCCAGCTCCGTCCAACCCAGTTCCCACAACTCGTCCACCGACTCGATTCTGTACAAATCGACGTGGACGACATCGACGCCGGTATCGGTCTCGTACCGCAGGAGCAGGTTGTACGAGGGCGAGGGCATCGGGTCCTCAACACCCGCGCCGTGACCGATGGCCCGAGCAAGAACAGACTTCCCGGCTCCGAGAGGTCCGTGAAGTCCAATGAATACAGGCGCCGTCACGGCACGCCCGATCTGCTCACCCCACTGCTCGAGTCCCTGTTCGTCGAGCCTCAAGCCCACGCTCCGCCTGTCATGACATCCCGGATAGAGTCGTCGCCACTTCCGCCCGGTCCCAGCTGGGAAGGCCCTCCGCGAATATAACAAGCTCGTAGTAGCTGCCCCCAGGGGCGGCGCCCATGCCTGGCTTCAGCGGTCGACCCGACGGTACAGCCCTTCCGCCTCGATGATCCGCGCTACCGCCCGGGGGACCAGTGCAACGATGGATTCACCACGGTCGACCGCCGCCCGGACTCGCGTGGACGAGACGTCTATACGCTTGACCGGAACGGAAATCACGGTGCCAGGCGGCAGGTGAAGGGAATTGGGTCGGCGAGCCGTGTCCTCGGCGTCGATATCGCGCCGAAGCGACTCTCCACCACGATCCATCACCGCGAGGCTGGCCAGAGTCAGAATCTCCTCCGGCGCCCGCCAGGTGTCGAACGTCCGATACTGGTCGATGCCGACGATGAGGTAGAGATCCGCCTTCGGCTCCTTCGACCGCAGCGCCCGAAGGGTGTCCACCGTATACGATGGACCTTCTCGATTGACTTCGATTTCGCTCACGCTGAAGCGCGGCTCCCCCATCGTGGCCGCCCTGACCATTCGGAGTCTCAGATGGGCGGGGGTTAGCTGCTCGAGCCGCTTGTGAGGCGGATCGCCGGCAGGAATCCAGACCACCTCGTCGAGATCCAACACGTCCGCCACGTCCAGCGCTACGGACCGGTGGCCAAGATGAGGAGGATCGAAGGTGCCGCCGAACACCCCTATCCTTCGACGCCGGCCCGCCATGGCAGCGACCTGGGGCGTCGGCGCCCGGGCCTCAGCCGTCCGATCCGTCGGCGGCTTGGACCTGCGCCGCCGCGGCGGACTCGGGGTACTCGTCGAGGAGCCGCTGACGCGCGGCGTCCGCGAGGTCGTCGTACCCGATTGCGATATTCATCCGATAGATACCCAGAAGGGCATCCGGGACGAAGTCCGACTCGGGGTAGAGATTCACGACGAACTCGTAGTACTTGATGGCCGAGTCCCACATGTTCCGGTCGGCGTAGAACTCGGCATTCAGGAACTCCTTTTCCGCCAAGGTCTGGCGCAGGCGATTGGAGATCCGAGCCGCTTCCGCGGATTGCTCCATCCCGGCAAAGTCGATGACCACGTTCCGGCACGCACTGATGGCCTCGCGCGTATAGCCCTGATCGCGCTGGGGAATGGGCGCCAGGGCCGCCAGGGATCGACACGCGCCCAGGGCGGCGTCCGGCGCCATGGGGTGCCCCGGATACCGGTCCATGAAGCGGTTGTATTCGGCTCGCGCCGTGAGGTAGTCATCACGGTCGAAATACACGTTGCCTAGCATCAGCCGCGCCTCGGCGACCCGGTCCCAATCCCCGTGCTCGCGGAGGATGCGATCCAGGGCCCGAATGGCGTTGTCGTGAGAGCCCTCGGCGAACTCGGCCTCCGCCATCTGAAAGAGCTCGTCGGGTGAAACACCCTGGTATCTGCTCTGCCCCCCACCGCAGGCCACCAAGCCCATGGCTGCGAAAAGTGCAAGGGCGATCAAAGCGCGTGGGATCATTCGCGTGGTACTCATCGAAGAAGCGTACACTGGGCCCGCATGGTGGTTCAGCGACATCGTCCATCTCGGAGGTGCTCCAGGCCCCTCCCGAAGTAGATCTCGTCGAAGCGCGACTGAGCCCGGTCGATGAGGGAACCGGCCTGGTCCGCGTACCGGACCTGCGAGTACGCCTCCATCGCCGCCTCACATTCACCCATCTCGGCGAGGATCTCGCCTTTCTCGAACCAGGCTTGCGCCTGGATGTTCCGCGGCTCGCCCACCTCGACCGTCCGATTCACCAGTTGAAGCGCCTGCTCCAGCTCTCGCGTCGCCCGGGTGGCGGAAGCGGAATGGGACCGATCGCGCATTTGTCGGGCGAGGGTGAACGCGCAACGCCCGATGTACCAGTCGACCTCCCCCTGCTCCCACGGTCGAACCATCTCCCGGAATCGCTCGAAGAAGACCAGGGCGTGCTCGCAGTCCCCGATCTCATCGTGAGCGACGCCCACCTCGAAGACGATCTCCGGCATCGAGTCCGAACCTTCCGCCATCGCCTTCTGGTAGAACGGCAGAGCCCGACCGTACTCCCCATTCTCGAAGTAGTGGCGCGCAAGGGGGAGCGCCATAGCGCCCACCCCCACCCCCGGTCGGAGCTCCAGCGCCGTCTCCACCGCCGAAGCCATGGCGAAGCTGTCGTCCGTGGACCACGCCCTTCGGGCGAGGTGCATGAGGTCACCGACCGCTTGGTCGACGAGAGCCGGGTCCCGTGCAGCGGCGTCCAGGTAATACGAGCCCGCGTCGTCGACACGGCTCATGAGGGCGTAGGTGTGCGCAACCCGAGCCGTAACCGAAGGGTCGTCGGCTCCTTGGCGAATCGCCAGTCGGTACTCGGCAAGCGCCTCGTCGAAGTTGCCGAGTGCGAATGCCTCATCGCCACGCTGGACCGCACTGCGGTCACTCGCCCGCGGCGAGCAGGCGCCGAGGGCAAGAGCCAGTAGGGCGGCCGCGAGCCGGAAGTGGTGTCGGTGCATCATCGTGAAAGTGAAGGGCAAGTGTGGGCCCCGGGCCGACCGGTGTCGACTGGAATACACGCCTGGGAGAGAATGGGTCGTAACCGCCGCTCAGTCGCCCAACCCCTCCGCCGTCGACTCTACCGACGCGAGGTAGGCCCGGGCACGCATGTCACGCGGGTCGTCTTCCAAGCATCGCTTCCACTGCTTCATCGCCTCCTCGTCCTCGCCCAACCGGTTGAGTACCACGCCCAACCGGATCCTGGCGCCCACGAAGGAGGGCCGCGACTCCAGGATCAGCGTCAGCTCCTCCCTGGCCTGCTCGAGCTCACCCAGCTCCATCAGCGTTTCGGCAAACTTGGACCGGATGTCCATGAACCGAGGCCGGATCTCCAACGCGGCCCGGTAGTGCTCGATGGCGTTCGACGGATGATCGGCCACCAGATACAGATCGCCGAGTTGGGCGTGGGTCACCGCGATGCGATTGCCCACCTCCGACGGGAAGACGCGGGAGTCGCGCGTTTCGATCTCTCCCGCCTTGGCAAACGCCTCCTGGGCTTCTTCGTGTCGCCCCAGGTCATTGAGGATGATTCCCCGGTTGAGGTGGGCTTCTGCATACGATGCATTCAGCTCGAGTGCGGCATCGAAATGGTTCAGCGCCTCTTCGAGACGACCCAACATCGCCAGGCAGAGTCCTGCCTTGTTCTGCACGTCGGCGAATGAGGCATGGTCCTTGAGGACACTCTGGAATGTCTGCAAAGCGGACTCGAAGTCCTCCCGCTCCCAAGCGGAGACACCCCGAGCGACGATTTGTCTGGCGTGCTTCGGATCGGTCGGCATGGCGTAAGCTTGGGGGCGGGGGGAGCTAGGGTAAAGGGCGACGACGGCAAAGCACCGAGGGCGCCTACTTCACCATTCCGAGGTCCCGCAGCCGCACCATCAGTTCCGCAACCAGATCATCTGGGTCACGATCGACGGTCTCGAGTCTGATCTCCGGGTCCTCCGGTGCCTCGTAGGGGCTGCTTATCCCCGTCATGTGTGCAATCTCACCCTTGCGGGCCTTGGCATACAGGCCCTTCGGGTCGCGGCGCTCGCACTCCTCCAGCGGGGTATCCACGAAGACCTCCACGAAGCGCCCCTCGGGCACCAGGCCCCGGGCCCTCTCACGGTCCTCGCGGAAGGGCGAGACGAAGGTGCAAAGCACGAGGGAGCCCTGCCGGAAGAAGAGGGAGGCCAGCTGACCGATCCGCCGGATGTTCTCCGTCCGGTCCTCCGGCGTGAAGCCCAGATCGCCGTTGAGCCCGTGTCGGACCTGATCTCCGTCGAGGAGCATGGTCTGCATCCCTTCCTCGAAGAGACGGTGCTCGAGTCGCCGAGCGATGGAGCTCTTACCCGAGCCGGACAGGCCCGTGAACCAGACGACACCCGCCTTGTGACCACTGCGCCGCTCCCGTTCGGCGAGCTCGATGTTCCAACTCTCCCACACGACGCCCGGCGACACCGGCCGAAGCTCTTCCGCCTCGTGCTCCTCCGCCGGGAGGTCGTCGACACTCTGCACCGCCCCGCGGATCATTCCCGCGGCCACCGTCGCGTTGGTGTGGGGATCGACGAGGATGAAGGAACCCGTCTCCCGATTCAGGTCGTATCGATCGAAGAAGACAGGGAGGGAGGTCGTCAGGTGGACCCGCCCGATGTCGTTCAGTCCAAAGGTCTCCGCCTCGTCGCGGTGTAGCGTGTCCACGTCGATTCTGTACACGACCCGGTTTACGAACGCCTTCACTTCCCGAGTGGTCTGACGTAGCCAGTACTGGGTCCCCGGACGCATCGGCTCTTCAGCCGTCCAGCAGATGTTCGCGTCGATCTCGGACGACGCGTCCGGAAGATTCAGAGGCCGCACGATCATGTCGCCCCTGCTGATGTCCAGCTCGTCCGTGGTGGTGATGGCCACCGAATCCCCGGCCGCGGCCTCGCCGACAGCGCCCTCGAAGGTGTCCACGCTGGCCACTTTCGTCGTCTTCCTCGACGGCAGGACCAGGATTTCCTCGCCGGGTCGGATCGAGCCGGAGGCGACTCGCCCGGCGTAGCCCCGATAGTCCTGGTCGGGGCGAATCACGTATTGAACCGGGAAGCGGAAGTCCACCAGGTTGCGGTGGGCTCCTGCGTTGACGTGCTCCAGGTGATGAAGGAGCGTCGACCCCCTGTACCACGGCATGTTCTCCGACGGGTCGACGACGTTGTCCCCGAGGAGGGCCGAGATGGGGATGAAGCTCAGGTCGTTGACACCGAGCTTGTCGGCAAATTCCGAGTACTCCGACTCGATGGACTCGTAGACCTCCTTGGACCAGTCGACCAGATCCATCTTGTTGACGGCCACCAGCACGTGGGGAATGCCCAGGAGCGCCGAAATGAAGCCGTGGCGCTTCGACTGGGTCAGGACACCGTTTCGCGCATCGATGAGGATGATCGCCAACTCGGCCGTCGACGCCCCGGTGACCATGTTCCGCGTGTACTGGATGTGTCCCGGCGTGTCGGCGATGATGAACTTTCGACGGGGCGTCGCGAAGTACCGGTAGGCCACATCGATGGTGATGTTCTGCTCCCGCTCGGCGCGGAGTCCATCCGTCAGGAGCGCGAGGTTCACATACCCTTCACCCCGTCGATTCGAAGCCTCTTCCACCGCCTCCAACTGGTCCTCGAAGATGGACTTGGTGTCGTAGAGCAATCGACCGATGAGGGTGGACTTGCCGTCGTCGACCGAGCCCGCGGTAGAAAAGCGGAGGAGGTCCATGGGGCGGGCAGTCGAGGGACCCATTAGAAGTACCCCTGGCGTTTGCGGTCTTCCATGGCTGCTTCCGACCGCTTGTCGTCGGAACGCCCTCCGCGCTCCGTCTGCCGCGCTGCCGCAACCTCGGCGATGATGTCCTCCAACGTGGCGGCGTCGGATTCGACCGCGCCCGTGCACGTCGCGTCGCCGATGGTACGGAATCGGATCGTGCGCTTCTCGTAGGCCTCGCCCGGCAAGAGCGTATTGTGCTCCGATTCTGCTAGAAGCACGCCGTCGCGCTCCACGACGCTGCGCTCGTGGGCGAAGTAGAGGGAGGGCATGGGGATGTCTTCATCGGCGATGTACTGCCATACATCCATCTCGGTCCAGTTCGACAGCGGGAAGGCCCGGAAATGCTCTCCGGGATTCCGCCGGCCGTTGAACAGATTCCAGAGCTCGGGTCGTTGGTTCTTCGGGTCCCACTGACCGAAGCGATCCCGGTGGGAGAAGAAACGCTCCTTGGCCCGCGCCTTCTCCTCATCGCGCCGTCCACCACCCAGCGCCACGTCCGCCTTCAGCTCCTCGAGGGTGTCCAGGAGGGTGACCGTCTGCAGGCCGTTGCGGCTGGGATTGGGACCGTCTTCTTCCTTCACCCGGCCAGCGTCGAGCGACGCCTGCACCGAGCCCACGTGGAGGCTCGCGTCGACCTCATCCACGAGACGATCCCGGAATTCGAGGGTCTCCGGAAAGTTGTGGCCCGTATCGATGTGGACGAGGGTGAACGGGATGCGGGCCGGCGAGAAGGCCTTTCGGGCCAGGTGCACCATGAGGATCGAGTCCTTGCCACCCGAGAAGAGCAGGACCGGACGCTCGAACTGTGCCGCTACTTCGCGCATGACGAAGATCGACTCGGATTCGAGCTGGTGGACGTGCGAGCGTTGGGGGGGGGTCATTCGATGGTCCGAGCCTGCGCGTCATGGCGCTCGATTTCCGACCGGAAGTGGGGAATGGTCTTCTGGATCCCTTCTCGGAGGTCGACCTGCGGCTCCCAGTCCAGGAGCTTCCTCGCCAACGTGATGTCGGGCTGCCTCACCTTCGGATCGTCGTCCGGCAAGGGCATGCGTTCGATGACCGAAGAGCTTCCCGTTTCCTCGATGACGATATCCGCCAACTCCTGGATGGTGAATTCGACGGGGTTGCCGATGTTCACGGGCTCCGCCCGCTCGTTCTGGTGGAAGAGCCTATAGATGCCCTCGACCTCGTCCTTTACGTAACAGAACGAACGGGTCTGACTACCGTCGCCGTACACGGTGAGCGGATCCCCACGGAGAGCCTGAACGATGAAGTTGGAGACCACGCGCCCATCGCCGGGTCTCATCCGCGGACCGAACGTGTTGAAGATCCGTACGATGCGTGTCTCGACGCCGTGGTATCGGTGGTACGCCATCGTCATGGCCTCGGCGAAGCGCTTGGCCTCGTCGTAGACCCCCCGGGAGCCGACAGGGTTGACGTGCCCCCAATACGTCTCTGGCTGTGGATGGATGAGCGGATCGCCATAAACCTCCGACGTGGACGCCAGGAGGAAGCGGGCGCCCTTCGCCATAGCCAACCCCAGGGCGTTGTGCGTTCCCAGGCTCCCCACCTTGAGCGTCTGGATAGGGAGCTCCAGATAGTCCACCGGGCTCGCCGGCGAAGCGAAGTGGAGGACACCGTCGATGTCTTCGTCGATGAAGAGCGATTCGGAGATGTCGTGTTCGATGAGGCTGAAGCCCTCGAATCCAGCGAGGTACGCGGTGTTGTCTTTCGACCCCGTGATGAAATTGTCGACTCCGATCACCTCGTGACCATCGTCCAGAAACCGCTCGGAGAGGTGCGACCCGAGGAAGCCGGCCGCACCTGTGATGAGGACCCGCATCTACGACACGGCCTGAGGTTCGGAGGCCTGCACACCCCCGGCGTCCGCCACCGGAATCGACCGTCTTCCGATGGAGACGTACTCGAAACCGTGGGCCGCCATATCGGCGGGATCGTAGAGGTTTCGGCCGTCGAGGATCAGTGGCCGGGCCAGCGCCTCCCGAATGCGCTGGAAGTCGGGGTTCCGGTACGGTTGCCATTCAGTGTGGATCACCAGAGCCTCGGCTCCGACGAGGGCATCGTAGTTCCGCTCCACGTACTCGATTCGGTCGCCGAGATGGTGTCGAGCCTCATCCATGGCCACGGGGTCATGGGCCACCACCCGCGCGCCCCTCTCCAGGAGGCCCTCGATGGTGATCAGACTCGGGGCCTCTCGCATGTCGTCGGTATTCGGCTTGAAGGAGAGCCCCCACACCGCCACGGTCTTCCCGGACAGGTCCTCGCCAAGCCTTGCCACGAGCCTCTCCAGCAGGGTGTGTTTCTGGGTCTCGTTGACGTCCTCCACCGATTGGAGGATGGACGCATCCACACCGTACTCGCGCATGGTACGCACCAGCGCCTTCACGTCCTTCGGAAAGCAGGAACCGCCGTAGCCCGCTCCGGGGAAGAGGAAGCTCGGCCCGATACGCCGATCGGAGCCTACACCTTTCCGGACGGCGTTCACATCGGCACCGGTCTCCTCGCAGAGTCGGGCGACGGCATTCATGAAGGAGATCCGTGTCGCCAACATGGCGTTGGCGGCGTACTTCGTGATCTCTGCCGCTGGCACATCCATGAACATCACCGGGCTACCGGTGCGCACGAAAGGCTCGTAGAGGTCGGTCAACACCTGTCGAGCGTAATCCGAATCCACGCCGATGACGACCCGATCCGGTTTCATGAAGTCGTCGACCGCCGCCCCTTCCTTCAGGAACTCGGGGTTCGAGCACACGTGGACCGGATGGTTGGTCTCGGCCTCGATGGCCTCCCGGACGCGACGAGCCGTGCCCACGGGGACCGTGCTCTTCGTGATGACGACTTTCTCGCCTTCCATCGACTGTCCGATGGTCTTGGCAACGGCCAGGACGTGTTTGAGGTCGGCCGACCCGTCCTCACCGGGCGGAGTGCCCACGGCGATGAAGATGATATGCGATGCCTTCACCGCCGCCGGCACATCGGTGGTGAACGTGAGACGACCTGCTTCGAGGTTCCGTTCGATCAAGGGCTCCAGCCCCGGCTCGTAGATGGGGATCTCCCCGTCGTTGAGGCGGGCGATCTTGCCCTCGTCGATGTCGGCGCAGACGACGTCGTTGCCCGACTCGGCCAGGCAGGCGCCAGCCACGAGGCCGACATATCCGGATCCAATGACTCCAACTTTCATCTGTTCGTGGTCCTTTGAGGGGGTTCTACGCGCGTGAACCGCTCTACCAACTTCGTGTGGTCGGCGCCGCAGGTGAAGGAAAAAGTGATGGCGCTTCGAGTCGCCGCCCTCAGGAGGCCGACTTCAACTCGAAAAGCTGATCCCGGAGCAGCGCCGCCTTCTCGAAATCCAGCGCCTCGGCAGCCTCCTCCATCTCCTTTTCGAGGATCTTCACGTACTCCTCGCGGTTCACCTCGTCCGCGTACGAATCGGGCGCTTCGGACACGGCTGAGGGTGCCTGTCGTGCATCGGCGACGCGGGTGGAGAACTCGATCTCCTCGATGGTCTTCCGGATGGTCTCGGGGGTGATGCCGTGCTCTTCATTGTGCGCGAGCTGGGCCTCGCGCCGACGGTCGGTCTCGTCGATACATCGGTCCATGGAAGCGGTGATCCGGTCCGCGTACATGATGGCCTTCCCTTCCACGTTTCGTGCCGCCCGCCCGACGGTCTGGATAAGGGAACGGGCGTCGCGCAGAAAGCCCTCCTTGTCCGCGTCCAGGATCGCGACCAGGGACACCTCGGGCAGATCCAGACCCTCTCTCAGTAGGTTGATTCCGACCAGCACGTCGATCTTGCCGAGGCGCAGCGACCGGAGGATCGCCATCCGCTCGATGGTATCGACCTCCGAATGCATGTAGCGTACGCGGACGCCAACCGATTGGAGGTACTCGGACAGGTCCTCGGCCATCCGCTTGGTGAGCGTCGTCACCAGCACGCGCTCACCCTTCTTCTCACGGTCTCGGATCTCCGCGAGGAGGTCATCGACCTGCCCCTTTACCGGCCGGACAATGATGTCCGGGTCGATGAGTCCCGTCGGTCTGATGATCTGCTCGACGACAACGCCACCGGCCTGAGCCACCTCCCAGTCGCCGGGCGTCGCCGACACGAAGACCGCCTGCGGCACCACATCCACCCACTCCTCGAACTTCAGGGGGCGATTGTCCAGCGCCGACGGCAAGCGAAAGCCGTGCTCGATGAGGACCTGTTTCCGCGAGCGATCTCCGTTGTACATCCCATTGATCTGGGGGATGGAGACGTGGGACTCATCCACCACCGTGAGGAAGTCCGCCGGGAAGTAGTCGAGCAGGCACGCGGGCCGCTCGCCGGTGCGCCGGCCACTGGTGTAGAGCGAGTAGTTCTCGATGCCAGGACAGGTACCGATCTCCAGCATCATCTCGATATCGAAGTTCGTTCGCTGCTCCAGACGCTGAGCCTCCAGCAGCATGCCAGCCGCCCTGAAGTTGCCGAGTTGCTCCTCGAGCTCCTTTCGGACCGCCGGTATCATCTGCTCGATGGTCTTTCGGCGTGTCACGTAGTGGCTGGCAGGATAGATGGCGGTCCTGTCCAGGGTCGTGATCACTTCACCGGTAAGAGGGTCGAATCGACTGATCCGCTCTACGTCGTCGCCCCACAGCTCGACGCGGATCGCCTGCTCGTCGTAGGCGGGATAGATCTCGACCGTGTCGCCGCGTACGCGAAAGGTACCTCGCTCGAAAAGGTAGTCGTTGCGCTTGTACTGGATGTCGACCAGGCCGCGAAGAATCTGCTTTCGAGGATGTTGACCACCCACATCGATATGGAGCATCAAACCACGGTAGTCGGCCGGATTGCCGAGGCCGAAGATGCACGAGACCGAGGCGACGACGATGACGTCCTCGCGCTCCATGAGCGACGACGTCGCACGGAGACGGAGCCGCTCGATGTCCTCGTTGATGGAGGCGTCCTTCTCGATGTACGTGTCCGTCGACGCGACGTACGCTTCCGGCTGGTAGTAGTCGTAGTAGGAGATGAAGTACTCGACGGCGTTGTGCGGGAAGAGCGCCTTGAGCTCTCCATAGAGCTGCGCAGCCAACGTCTTGTTGTGCGACATCACCAGAGTGGGCCGGCCGTAGTCGGCGATGACGTGGGCGATGGAGAACGTCTTGCCCGTCCCGGTCGCACCGAGAAGTACCTGGTGCGGGTCGCCACGTTCGAGGCCTTCGCTGAGCTCCCGGATGGCCGTGGGTTGGTCGCCGGCCGGTTCGTGGGGGGAAACCAGGTCGAAGGACGTCATGCGCCCGGCCGCCAACGAGCGGCGAGAGAGAGGTTGAAGTTCCAGAGATGAGGGCCGTAGAACCATCGGTTGATCTGACGCGTGATCACAGCTCCTCCCCCCAGCTCGACCTCCCCTCTGAAGACCATGGCGTCGACGCCGAGGTCGAAGGAGACATGATGGGCGTCGAACGTCTGGTTGTTGGCCTCCGCCCACACCCAGAAAGCGTCGTTGTCATGTACCTGTCGCTGCACGAACATCTCCACTGAGCCCCAGGCGGCGAACATCTCCAGACCCACGAACTGGCTGTTGCCGCCCGGGCCGACCCAGGCACCCAGAATCTGACCCTTGTGGGTGTAGCCCTGTGTTACCGCGGAGTTCGTGTAATACGTAGGTCGTGGGCGGAGTTGGAACGTCGTCGACGCCTCGAGATGCGTCAGCTCGGCGCTGAGCAGAAACATCCGCTGCGTCGACTTCGACGTCACCTTCTGGAGGCCCAAAGTATAGCCCTGGGAGTGCTCCGGCTCCTGCAAGAAGTCCTCGAGGTCGAGGGCGTGATCGGTGCGGGCCCATTCCACATAGACCTCCGCCCCGCTCTCCGGAAACGCCCACCGGGCGAAGAGCGAGAGAATCTGGTCGCGCCGGTCGCTCCCGTCGGGCTGCTGATCCGAGACTTGCCCCACCTTCAGAAACCCCTGGGCAACGAGGAGATACTCGCTCGCTGGAAGTCCCGCGTCGGGTACGTGGGTCTGGAATACACGAGTGCCCCCGACCGTGAGGCCGGCCAGCCAGTCCGGCGAGTACGCGAGCACGATACCCGTGATGAATCGATCGGAAGGTGCCGACGGGTCGAAGTAGTCCGATTCGCCCAATCCGCCCCAGATCCACTTCCCTTCCAGTCTTCCAATGCCGATGTCTACTGGCTCGTTGGTAGAGAGGGCGGCGTGTAGAAAACCCGGAGCGTTGTTGCTCATCACGATGGCGTTACGTACCCCCGGGCCCCACCAGAGGCTCTCGTTGCCGACACTGACGCGCCCCGACTTCCAGTCGAGGGAGACCCGCGAGTCTCCCGGGTCCAAGGTCCAGAACGAGTCGGGTCCGAATCGCTGGGGCCAGTCGACCACCCGCCAGGGGTAGGCCCACGGCGGCTGGTTCGGTGGCAGGACGGTGGCCAGCTCGTACGAACGGTTCTGATTGAAGACCACTGTCGGATTGGCGACCACGGCAAGTCCGCGCCAACGTGCTGACGCCCGCGCATCGAAGGAGGAGGTGACGCCCCGCCCGGCCCACATCGCGCCGTCGTTCCAGCCGCGCGGAACCGCCGAATTCAGCACCGTGCGAACGCGTGCCTCATCAACCGAGAGGGCCAGGGCTCCCGAAGAGGGGGCTGTACCGTACGCCGGGTACGGTCGTTCCCACCAAGGGTGTGCGCGGGTCTCGGGGATCTGCTCCTCTCTCGCCGGACCGGACAGATCGGTGCCGGGCAGAACGGTGAAGGTTGTGCCGAAATCGGCTCCGGTGAGGCTGAGGGCGCGCACGTACGATGTGGTGGGATCGCCCGGCCGAACGCTCTGCGCCTCCAGGCTTCCTCCACCGAGCATCGCCGCCCCCATCCCGGTCGAGAGGCTGGCAAAGTAGAGGAATGGGCGAATGGAGAGCATTTGACCTTGCACCCGTCCGGTGTTGACGAGTTCCGGCCTAGGAGGGTGATCGAAGCGGGGAGCGGGCCGGTAGGAGGTGGCCTACTGGCGCGCCTGAGCCTCGTCGGAACGATCGATGCCGCTCGCCAGTCTTCCCAACGTCGCAGCAAGGGCCGGAGCTACCAGCTGCGCGATCAGCCGAATGTCGGTGAATAGCCGACTTCCCGATGAGCGGCGGTAGAGAGAGAGCCTACCATCTCCACCGTCTGCGAGCTTGAGAGGTATTCGGATCTCGTATTCATCTTCCGACTTCAGGGGACGCTCGAAACGAAGCTCCACCAGGTAGCCGTCACCCTCCGGACGCGCTTGTTCGTGGTCGGAGAGCGCCCGGGCGTGTCGTGCGTCCAACCAGAGCTCCAGCGCGGAAAACTCACTCGTCGCGAACGCCCTCTTGAGTGATTCGACGATGGTCCTCGAATCCGCCGCCGAAGTGATGGCACGGGCGACACCGTGCATTCGGACATTGTGGGAGATCACCGTACGCTGTTGGAACCCCCGCCCCATCACCTTCGACAGCTCCCGCAGCTCGGGCACATTCAAGCGCTGGACACCCAGGATCAGCACCGCCGCCGCGACGACGAAGACCGGGATCACCGTGCTGCGCCCGGGGGCCGCCAGCAGCATCGACAGAGACGCGCATCCCGCGCAGGCGACGTAGAGGAAGATAGCTACGGCGCGGGGGGACAGACCGAGGTCGCGAAGTCGATGGTGAATGTGGCCGCGGTCAGGCTGGAATATGGGCTCGTGGCGAAGGTACCGCCGCACGATTGCGATGGTCGTATCGAGGAGTGGAATACCGAAGGCGATCACCGGAATCGTGACCGCCAGAATCGTCGACGACTTCTGCGTGGTGATGACCCCCAGTGTCGCCAGGGTGAAGCCCAGGAAGAGGCTGCCACTATCCCCCATGAAGATGCTTGCCGGGGGGAAGTTGAAGAACAGGAAGCCGAGGCAGGCGCCGACGAGGATGGTGGCCATCAAGGCACCCAGGGGATCACCGTTGAGCGCAAAGATGATTCCCATGGAGATGGAAGCGAACATGGCAGCGCCTCCGGCGACCCCGTCGCTGCCATCGATGAGGTTGAAGGCGTTCGTCGTACCCACGATCCAGACCACCGTCACGAAGTAGCCGGCGAATGCAGTGAGTTGACTGAACCAGACATCGCCGAAGCCGATGCCGAGAATCCTGATGCCTCCGAAGTATGCCAGGGAGGCGACCGCGATCTGCAAGCCGAACTTCGTAGAGGCGGGGATGTGACGGATGTCGTCCCACAGCCCGACGCCGAAGATCAGAACGCTTCCGGCCAACATCATCAGGATTTCGGGTCGGGCGGCCATGTCGGGCAACGCCACCCGGCTCCACACGATGAAGGAGACCACCGTCGCGAAGGCGACCGCGATTCCTCCGACGTTGGGCGTCGGGTCGCTGTGGATTCGACGCTGGTCGTCGGGATGGTCGACGTACCCACGCCGAACGGCCCACTGTCGAACCACGAGGGTCCCGAACAGGGCAAGAACCAGTGCGCTCAAGAACGCACCGGTCATGAGAAGTGGAAGCTCTACAGGAGACAAGGCTGGATGCCTTTACTTGCCGGGAAGGTGGCTCTGGGGGAGCCGCTTGTTTAGAAGGTGTGGTGGGTTACGAGCAAGAGCAAGGAAATGTGACGTTCAGACCCACCCGAGGTCGTCCTCGTCGAAGTGCTCGCGGCGTTCCACGTCCAGAACGCCCTTCACCCGCCCGATGGAACGCCGGACCTTTTCCAGGTGCGCCAGATCCCGGACCTCGACGACGAATTCACCGTGCATCCCACCCTCGGTGGTCCTCATGTCGGCATGGGAGATATCGGTGCCCGTGTCGGTGATGGCCTTGGCCACATCCGACAAGAGCCCCCGGCGATCGGTTCCCCTCATGAAGAGTTTCACGAAGAAGCGATCGCCTTTCTCCGCAGCCCATTCGATCTCGATTCGCCGCTCGGGATCTCGCGACAAAGCGAGGACGTTCGGGCAGTCCTTCCGGTGGATGGAGACTCCGCGGCCCCTGGTCACGTAGCCGATGACCGGGTCACCGGGCACGGGCTGACAGCACCGGGAGTAGCGAACCATCAGGTTGTCCATGCCCTGGATCCGGACGCCTCGTCCGGAGATCCTGAGCCGCTGAGCCAGCTTCGAGAGAGCGGATGGCTCCCGCTTCGCCACCTCGGCCGGGTCATGGTCGGCGTGGAACTGTTTGATCACCGCCGTGGGTCCGACGTCCCCTCGCCCCAGCGCCGCATAGACCTGCTCGAACTCGCGGTAGCCGAGGGCCACCGCCGCCTCCAGGAGTTCGTGTGGATCGGTCGGCAGAGCCAACTTGGCCTTCTTCAACTCCCGATCGAGCAGGTCGGTACCGAGCTTGAGCGCCGAGTCGAATTCTTCGCGCCGAATCCACTGCCGGATGCTCTGGCGGGCTCGCGACGTCTTCACGAAGGCCAGCCAATCTCGATTCGGCCGTTGCTTGGCATTCGTGAGGATCTCGACCGCGTCGCCGTTCCTGAGCTCCCGTGAGAGCGGCGCGATCCGCCCGTTGACCTTTGCGCCTGCGCAGTGGTGACCTACCTCCGTGTGAACCGAGTAGGCGAAATCGATCGGCGTCGCCCCCACCGGAAGGGCCTTCACGTCGCCGTCAGGGGTGAAAACGAAGATCTCGCCGCGAAAAAGGTCCATGCGGAGGAACTCCATGAATTCCTCCGGCTCGGCGGTGTCCTGCTGCCACTCGAGAACCTGACGGAACCAGGTGAGCGCCTCATCGGCCTCGTTGGCACCATCCGTCCCGTCCTCCTTGTACCTCCAATGCGCCGCGATCCCGTACTCGGCCGTGCGATGCATCTCTTCTGTTCGAATCTGGATCTCGTACCGCCGGCCGCCCGGGCCGAACACGGTCGTGTGGAGTGACCGGTACATGTTCGACTTGGGTGTCGCCACGTAGTCGTGGAAGCGCTCCGGAATCGGCGTCCATAGGGAGTGGATCACCCCAAGGGCCGCGTAGCAGTCCTCCAGTGTTTCCGTGAGCACCCTCATGGCCATGAGGTCGTAGATATCCTCGTACGGGCGGCCCTGCGTCTCGACTTTCCGGTGTATGGACCACAGATGCTTCGGCCGACCACTGACCTGGGCCTTCACACCGGCCTCGGCCAGAGCTTCCTCCAACGGCCGCTGCATCTCCAGGATCTCCCGCTCCCGCTCCTTACGGCGCTGTCGGATCTTCTTCCGGAGCACGTCGTGCTCCTCGGGCTCGAGGAACTTGAAAGCGAGATCCTCGAGCTCCCAACGGATGGCCGCCATCCCGAGGCGATGGGCCAATGGCGCGTAGATCTCACGGGTCTCGAGAGCGATCCGTCGCCGCTTGTGATCGGGAAGATGCTCCAGCGTCCGCATGTTGTGGAGGCGGTCCGCCAGCTTGACGAGAATCACCCGCGCGTCGCTGGCCATGGAAAGGAGCATCTTCCGATAGTTCTCCACCTGCTGCTCGGTGGCCGACCGGAAGCGAACCTTCCCAAGCTTGGTGACGCCGTCGACAATGGCAGCGACGTTGGCCCCGAACCGGTCCTCGACATCACGGAGCGTGACCGCGGTATCCTCGATGGTGTCGTGGATCAGCGCCGCGACGATGGTGTCGGTGTCGAGGCGGAGTTGAGCGAGGATCGTGGCGACCTCGATGGTGTGGGAGACGTAATCGTCGCCGCTGGCACGGGTCTGTCCGGAGTGGGCTTCGACGGCGAGGTCGTGGGCGCGACGGATGGCGTCGATGTCGAGGCGGTCGGAATAGCTCTCGAGAGCGCGCGCGAGGGGGCGCGGGAAGCCGCGGATGGTGCTTGTCTCTGTCACGGATGTCCCTCCGAAACCCGGCTACGCCCGACGATGACCCAGGAACGACTCGAAAGCATCAACAACACGGACCGAAGCCCTTCCGTCCCAGCCCTCCGGCGTTCGACCGGAAGCACCATGGCCCCAGGATCGCCCGAATGCTTCGAGGATGGCCTTCTTCGACCGGACTGGAACCAGGGTGTTCGTACCCTCATCGACGGTGATCGGCCGTTCGGTACTATCCCGTAACGTGAGGCACGGCACGCCGAGCACAGTCGATTCCTCCTGGATGCCTCCCGAGTCGGTCAGGATCAACCCCGCGTCAGCTTGAAGCGCCAACATGTGTCGGTAGCCCAAAGGCTCAAGGGCTTGTACCCGCTGAAACTCGATCCCGAACGCGTCGAGGGCCTGTGCCGTTCGCGGATGAACGGGGAAGACGACGCGCACATCGCCGGCGATCTCCTCCAATGCGTCCACGATCTCCTGGAGCTGGCCACGTTCGTCGACGTTCGACGGCCGGTGAAGTGTCACAAGCGCATATTTGCCCGGCTCGAGGGCCGGGAAGGGCCGAGGAGCAGCCCGCACCTGCTCCAGGCTTCGGACCAGGGTATCGATCATCACGTTGCCAACGAAGTGGATCCGCTCCCTCGGAACTCCCTCGGCGAGCAGATTGGAGTCGCCGTCTCGACTGGGTGTCAGGCACAGGGCGGCGAGCGTGTCCGTGACGACCCGGTTCACCTCCTCGGGCATCGCGCGGTCCCCGCTCCGAAGTCCCGCCTCGACATGCGCCACCGGGATGTTGAGCTTCGCGGCGGCGAGCGTTGCCGCCAGGGTCGAGTTCACGTCACCGACGACCACGACCAGGTCCCAAGCCCCGTCCGAGAGGACCTCCTCGATCTGGGTCAGGATCTGACCCGTCTGCCAACCGTGGGGGCCCGATCCGACACCCAGGTGGATATCGGGCTCACGAATACCGAGATCCTCGAAGAACGTCTGGGACATGTCAGCGTCGTAGTGCTGACCGGTGTGCAGTAGCACACTGTGTGCCCAACTCCGCTCATCGAGCTCTCTCAAGATCGGAGCGATCTTCATGAAGTTGGGCCGCGCGCCTACGACCAGGAGAATCTTGGAACGCATCGAATTGGGTGGGCTCAGATCCCGCAGGTCGGGCGAGTTGCTGACAATGGGAACGTCCGACAAAGTAGCTACTTTGTTCCGGGTTCGGGCCCACCTCCCGATCGTGGGCCAACCGCGCTGCACACGCCAGTCACCGGAAATTCGAGCGCCGTATGCCGACCAACCGAGAAGTCATCGACCTCCAGCGAGGTCACGACATCGTCCCTACGGAGGATTTCGTCTCCGTCGAGCAGTACTGCGTCTACCTCATGCACCTGAAGGCCTATGAGGTAGCGAGCGAGCTGGCTCACGGGGCGACGGTCCTGGATTGCGGGTGTAACAACGGCTACGGAACCGCACACCTCTCGTCGGTGGCGAAGCGGGTCGTAGGTGTCGATGTCTCGGACAGAGCGATCGAGGAAGCGCAGTCGAGGCACGGTGGAGAGAACAGGGATTTCCGAGTTGTCGATGGCTTGACCCTTCCGTTCGAGGACGACTCGTTCGATCTCTCGGTGAGCTTCCAGGTCATCGAGCACGTTGGGGACTATGGTCCCTATTTGTCGGAGATTCGAAGGGTGCTGACGCCGGCCGGAATCGCTCTCTTTACGACACCCAACCGCCTCGTGAGACTCGATGCGGGCATGAAGCCGTGGAACTCCTTTCATGTGAGAGAGTTCTCGGCAGCGGAGCTACGAGAGCTCCTGGAAGGGGTGTTCGAACAGGTCACGGTGAAGGGACTCATCGAAACGGTCCCGCCGCCCAGCGTCTACTCCGCCGAGTTGGGCCGAGTAACTCGGGTGAAGAAAGAGAATCAGCGGTGGGCCGGGATCCGCCCCAAGTTGAGAGGCGCCTTTCCGTTCCTGGGTCGGCTGGGTCGAATGCTCAGAGGTCGGCGGCATTCCGCCGGGCTCTCGGTCGAGGAACGTGCCGCCTATTCCACCGATCAGGTCCACTACTCGGAGGAGGATCTCGGACGAGCCGTCGACTTGATGGCCATCTGTAAGGGGTAGCGTGGCTCATCCGCTTCCGTCGGCCGTCGAGGTAGGTGGCGTCCCCGTGACCCCTTTTTGCGGCGTGGGCGAAGCTGCTGAGAGCCTCTTGAGCGCCGCCGGTGGTGGTCGAGGCGGCTTCGCGCTCGCCATCAACGCCGAGAAGATCGTGCGGATCCGCTCGGAGCCCGAGTGGAGCAGGATCGTTCAGGCGGCGACGACCTGCTATGCCGATGGCGCGCCCATCGCATGGACGCTGCGACGGCGTGGTGCCCCTCACGCGGTGCGCGTACCAGGCGTCGAGCTGTGGGAGGAGATCATGAAGCTTGCTGCCCTCCGCGGCCTCCCGGTATACCTGCTCGGGGGAAAGCCGGATGTCCTGGACGGTGTCCGAACGCGGCTCACCCAGGAGTTCGGAGTCACGCTGGTCGGATCCCAGCACGGGTACTTCGACGCTTCCGGCGAAGTATTGGACGCGATCGTAGCCTCTGGAGCCCAGATCGTAACCGTCGCGATGGGAACGCCAGGTCAGGAGGAGTTCATTCTCCAGGCCCGGGAACGACACCCGAGCGCGCTATACATGGGCGTTGGAGGCACCTACGATGTCTTCGTGGGAAGGGTTCCTCGGGCACCCGTCTGGTTTCGGGAGCGAGGATTGGAGTGGTTGTATCGACTGCTGAAACACCCGACTCGCTTCCGCAGACAACTCAACTTGGTGCGCTACGCGCTACTCCACGCGAGAGGCGAGATCTGAGGTGGCTTCGCCAATGCTCTCCTCATACCAGGTACGGGTCGCGACGAACCGATCTTGAGGATGTGCGGCCAAGAACGCGTCGAGCAGTGCCAGGGAGCGAGGCGTCTGGGCCTTCGGGTGGCCGATCGCCACCAATGGTCCCCGGCCGCGGGCTACGCGGCGGGCGGTGCGGAGAGTCATCGCCTTCGTGCCATCCAGTCCGACCGGAACGATCGAGGTTCGCGTCATCGCCCTCAGTAGCCGATCGCGGTCACCCGTCAGGGATCGCCCATCGCCGAAGGCACGATCCTCCGATCGCCGTGCCAGTCGCGATGCGGCGATGCGCCAGTAGAACGAAGGGCTGACCTTCATCGCCGTGATAGGGAGTTCGACGAACCTCCCACCCCGAACCGGCTCGAGAGGGTCGCTCTCGAACCTCCACCAGGGCGCGACTGGAGATCCGGTGAAGTCATAGCCTCGACCGCGGGACATCGACCTGGCCCCCGGCACCACCGTGCTTTCTACCCGGATGCCCGAACGAAACAGCGCGTCCGCGAAATGAGCGAAGGGTTGGCAGCACCAACCTCCTGCGCGGTAAGCCACCGGCCGTTGACCGACCGCCGAGGACAGCGAGTCCGAGTAGGAGTGGACGATCCTGTCCGCTGCCTCGCTGGAGAAGTCGGCCAATCGATAGCGCGCGGGGTTCATCACCCATCGCGCACCCTCGAAGACCGCATCCTCCCAGTGAGGATGAACGTGAAGCTCGACGCCATGGCCACCTGCTCGCAGCCGCCGCAGTTGCGCCGTGACCTCGGTTCTCCCCCGCTCGTCCGCCCCAAGGCCCTGGCATCGCACCAGATAGCCCGCATCGACGTAGAAGGTCGCCTTCGCCCCATGCCGATCGAGCACATCGAGGATGCGTCTGGTCGGCTCCAACATGCACCGCTCCACCGATCCCGCATCCTCCCCGAAGAAGAGCTCGTAGTCGTACGTGAGCAGGACATCCATCAAAGCCGATACCGGTTGACGATGTTCAATGGAAGCGTGGCAAGCCACACGAAAAACCGCGTGCTGCGTCCCATCGTCTTCGGCCACGTCACCTGGCGAGAGAACGATATCCTCGTCCTGGATCGCAGCCGGTTCCCACCGACGAGATGGCCTACCGCGACGTCTCTCCCCTGGCGGATCGCGTCGGAGGTAGGACTCAGATCCCTGTCGACGAAGCGACCCAGTCGTGCAAGCGTTTCTTCTGGGCGCTCCGCGAGATCTTCGAAGCGGACTTTCATCACTCGACCACGGAGTAGGGTCCGCGCCACGACCTCGGCGGTCAGATTCACCACGAGGTAGTAGAGCGTTGCGCTCAATGGCCCTCTACTCGTTTGCACCTTCTTCCCGAACGATTCCACGACGCCCCGCGGATCCCGGACCATGTAGAGGAATCGGAGATCCAGGGCTTCGACTCTCGAGAGCGCCAAGGCGCGTCCGATATACTTCGACGAGTCGACGACCAGATTGCGATCCTGCTCCAACGTCCGGAACACCGTCGTCTCACCGCGCTGATACTTGCTATCCCGTGCGAACTTCCCCGAGACGAAATACCGCCAGATCATGCCATGCCGATGGAAGTGCTCAGCCCTTTCCGCGTAGGCCTCCTCACCTATGCACGAGATGACTGCCGTGTATTCTCCCCATTTCGGACACTTGCTGAGTGGCATGCCACACCCGCAGTTCTCTCGACCTCGGACGTGATCCGGGAGTTGGTGTAGCTCGCCCGGTGCGACGACGTCCGGGGACGCCGCCAGGAGTGCAGCCATGACGGTCGTTCCGCTTCGGCCCGCGCCCATGATATAGAGCGCCGACGGCTCACGACTCATTTCGAAACTTCAGCACTTTCGCTGGGTTTCCACCGACGACGGCCCAGTCGGGCACGTCCTTGGTAACGATGGCACCAGCCGCCACGACCGCGTGATCTCCCACGGCCACGCCGGGGAGGATGACGACGTTCGCGCCGATCCAGACGTCGTCACCGATGATCGTCGGCTTACGGATCTTGCCCTGGAGTTGAATGGGGACGGTCAGATCGTCTGTGCGATGGTTCCGCGCGTAGATCTTGACGTCCGGACCCATGATGACATGTGATCCAATCGAGACGCCGCCGTGGATCAGAGACCGTTGCCCGAGCTCGGAATGGTCCCCGACCGAGACGTTCATCGATACGTCCGCGTTGTGCTTTACCCGTAGGTCGCTCCCGCACTTCAGCAGGAACTGCTCGGCGAGTTTGCGTCTCAACCACGGGAAGAAGAGCCCATACGGCCGGTAGTCTTCGGGCGTGAATCGGAAGAAGGCGATATACCAGAAGTACACGAACATCCGCCAAGCACGCTTCATCTCCCGGCCTCGTAAACGTCCACGAGACGCGCACACACGGCGTCCAGGGCGTATTCAGGATTCAACCGGATCGCCCCTTCCGAAAGCTTCTGGTAGTCCTCGAAATCGAGATTCAGTGCGACCTCCATGACTGTCGCCAGAGCCTCCGCCGTCGAGGGACGGACGAGGAGCCCGTTCGCGTCTTCCGTGATCTGCTCGAGCATCCCGTCGACAGCGGTCGCCAACACGGGCACTCCGCAACTCATCGCCTCAGCCACTACGAGCCCGAATGCGTCCATTCTGGTAGGTAGTACGAGGAAGCGTGCACGGTTCATCTCACGAGCCACCTCCTCAGGAGGGAGGCTCGCACGATAGACCACGCCCTCCAGGTCGCCGAGATGGTCGGCAAACTCTCCCGACCCAACAACGCAGAGGGTCGGCTTCCCAGCGAGACTCCTGTAGGCCTCCATGAGCAAGTCGAACCCCTTCGTCCGGGTCAGGGACCCTACGAAGATGAAGTCGTAGACGTCGTCCTCATCGGGCATTGGCCTGAAGATACGTCGGTCCACGCCAGCGGGGAGCACCAAATCGACCGGTCGACGGAGGAGTCGCGTGGCGTCTTCCGCCAGCGTCCGACCCACGGCGTGGAGTGTATCCACCCGCCGAACGAGAGCGGCATACAAGGCCCGCGCCACCCGCCGGTGTTCCAGCCTGCGGACGCCACTCCCGTGGACCGTCAGCACCAGCTTGGATCGTGGGTGCACCACGGCGTACAACCAGGCCGGGAACAGGAGTGGCGAGAGGAAGTGCACGTGCACAACGTCATAGCTACGAAGTAGCTGCGGCATGAAGCGTGCGAAGGCGCTCAGGTATTTCAGGACCGAACCCACCCGCCCGGTGAACGTCCGCCGCATTGCGAAGACATGGGCATCGACTCCGAGGTTCGAAAGGCGTGCCACCTGATTGCGCACGAATACACCCGCGTACGGCTTTTCGTCGGAAGGGTAGGCATTGGACACGACGAGCAGGCGCAACACTACGCCTCCCGCACTCGCTCGAGGTTCCGGGCGAGGTAGACCCCGGCAAACGGTACGATCAGTGTCGACTGGACCACGTGGCCCGCGATCGTGAGGGTGACGAGTAAGATCGCCGATACGATGGCGAAGAAGGCATCGTCACGGCGCAGCAGAAACCGGCCCAGAAGAAGCCGGGGCAGCGTCGGGAACAGGAGGGCGATCCACGCGACGAAGAGAGCGAGTCCGAAGATCCCGAAAGCCTGGACCAGGTCGACGAGGTTGTTCTCGGCGGCGCCGCTCCAGCCCCTCCCTGTCACTAGAAGGGTGGGGTCATAGCTGATGGAGGATAGGTACTTCCGGATCTCTTCGAGCCTCTTGATCCCACCCAGGAGCGAAACCGACGTACCGTATTCAGCGGCGAGGAAAGTCCATCGATTCCAGGCGAGTTGGAACGTGGCCGCCACGAGTTCCCAGAAGCGCCACCCGAGCCCACCGACCACCAAGCACAGGGCCAGGAACTGGACCTTGCTCCGCCGGAAGACGAACAGCAAGCCCATGACGGCAGTCCCCCCAAGGGCGGCCCTGCTGAGGAGAGCGGTAGCCGAAAACACCATCGCGGCCAAAGATGCGGGCAGTCCGATGGTCGAATCCCGGTAAAAGACCATCAGGGCCGCCGTGCAGAAGAGGATCGCAGCACTCACTTCGTTTCCCGCGTAGAAAAAGCCGGATCCCCCGATGGGAACGCCATCCTCGGTCAGGTACGTCGGAACACCCATACCCAGCCAACTCAAGACCAAGTTGGCCACCAGTACCGCAGCGTTGATGGCCACGATGCGTCGACACCAGGGGTCATCGTGAGTCGTGTTCACGGCCAGCACTGCGGTCGCGGCCACCAGAGGCATGCTGAGCTTGACGACGATCTCCACGGTTCGGGGATCCAGCTCGCCCCGCAGTAGCAGCACCACAAGGCTGCTCGCGAACAGGGTCCCTACGGCAAGGGCCATCCGGGCGCCCGATGGCCGACGTAGCGAAGCCACGAGAAAGAGCAGGAAGAGAACGACCTTCACTGCTCGTGGGAGTACGGCCAACCCCGAGCCGCGTGACGACAGGAATCCCTGGAGGCTGTCGAGGACGAGCCAGCTACTGAGGGCGACGTTTACCATGAGTCCGAGGAGTGGGACACCGATCCACCTTCCCCCACGGGCTGTCATGGCGAGCCTCTCCTGGTCCGGGCGAAACGAGCCACAGCCCTTGTCAGGGGCCCCCACCCGACGTGCGTCCAGATACCACAGTGCTGCCGAACCATCCAGAGGATCAACAGGTTCTGGAAGACCACGCCGCCGGCTGCCGCCGTGGCGACGCCCAAGGCTCCAAATCGCTCAGCGAGCAGAAGTCCACCGAGCACGCTGAGCGCCCCACCGGCCAGGGCCGCTTTCATGAGCGAACCCTGGTGCCCTGTCATGATGAGTACGTACCCACACGAGCCCGCGAAGACATTGGCGCACTGGCCAAAGCTGAGGATCGCGAGGATCGGATAGCTGGCAGCGTAGAATGGTCCGAAAGTGAACTCGAGTATCGGTCGGCCGGCCACAATGAACACCAGCAGGACAGCAGCGGCCGGAAGTCCAGCAACGCTAGCGGTCGATCTCGCGAGATTCTGCAGACGGTCGCGCTGATGTGGTTCGGTGAGCTCGGCGATGAGGGGTGGTAGCACCGCATCGACGATGCTGAGCGCCGCGCCTACGAGGAGCACGAGGCGGACGGCCACCGCGTAGATCGCCAATTCCTCGGCGGGCCGGAAGGCTCCCAGAATCCACAGGTCGGCGTTCCTACTGGTGAAGAACGCGAGGTTCGTGACCAACAACGGGGCGGTGATACCGAGCACCGTCGCGGTGCGCACCTGGGTCGTTCCCCCTCCTTTCAGGGACAGCGCCCGACTGGCGAGGATGATCGACCCTGGTACCAGCGCGGCCACGCCCGCAACCACGGTCATGCCGACGACCGCCTCCAGTGGAGCTTCTCCCTGCACCGACAACGCGACGAGGCCAATGACGGTCAGGAGACGTGCTGCGGCTCCCCCGAAGATGCTGGCGAGAGGAATGGCATCCAGACCCCGAAAGGTCTCGGCAAGGAGCATCTCATACGCGAGGTAGGCCACCCACCAGGCGACGAGCGGGACGATCTGGGCAAGCCGCGGCAGCTCGAACACCCCTTCGGCTACAGTCGGCCCAAGCAGAGCCGTTCCGGTAGCCGTCAGAACGACGAACACCAGGGAGACAGCATAGACCCTCACCAGGGCGGAGTATATCTGATGCTGCTCCTTTGATGCCCGATGCTCGGCCACCAAGCGCAGTACGGTCTTCTCCAGGCCACCTCTGGCGAGCACGGCCAACGCGGCAGCGACACTGAAGGCGAGGAAATAGACGCCAGCGTCGACAGGTGGGAGCATCCGAGCGACGAGTACCGAGATCGCCAGGTTCGATCCAGACGACACCACCCGTCCACCTAGGGCCCAAGACCCTCCAGACAAGAGACGCCGGGCGAGCGAGGATGCGGGCGTGGTCCTCAATCGAGCATCGCCGGCCATCGAGTCGCGTGCCAGTCGGTGGTCAGAGGCGTTCCCACACCCCGGGGCGACCGGACTCGACGCATACAACCCTCGCCAAACTCGGAGTCACCACGGTCAAGGCTGTCCCTTTCTGCCACATCCCGGATGCAGGCACGGCATTGGCGCTGTCTTGAATCCCCCCGTTGTAGCCGTACTCGCGAACGTATGGTCCCACGTTGGTTTGCCATTCCGCCCCCCGGACAGCTCGCCCGGGATTCGCGAGTCCTACCGCCCGGAAACTGCCAGGCACCCCTTCGTCGACCACCTCCATCATCACCTGGACGTCGATCCATCGGCTCCGACCGTCCCCCGGATCCGTCGCGAACAACGCCTGATAGATTCGATCTTCATGGTGAGAGCCCGAGTCGACGATCGCCACGCTCCAGTTGGAGATATCGATCGACCGGACACCCCGAAAGTCCAGGAATCGAGACGGAAGGGCGTCACGGCGACCAAAAACACATCGAGCGACCAGGTCTCGAATGGCAACACGCTCCACCATCCCATTCTGCAGGCTTCCGAGAGCGATCGGCTCAACGTCCGCCACCACGGAGTCGATGACGAGTTCTGTCGATCTCTCGTTACCTGCTCGCGTCCGCCAGAGCACTCCGACGGACTGCCCATCGACGGTGTGGACATCGAGTCGGCCTATCCAGACCCTTCCCGCATTCTCCAAACCAACCGCGCAGATCCCTTCCCCCCGCACGCTCACGGTCGACGCCGATAGGTCGCCCTTCACGACCAGAGCCTCCTCCTTCCCGTGATATTCGAGGCGGCCGAGGGTGAGGCGACCGCCGAGGAGGTATAGGCCGTTGTCTTCGGCTTCGTACATCTCGATGGACTCGACCCTTCCGTGTCCTGTCTGGGCACCCACTACGAGACCGGACGTGACTCCAACGCCTCGGACGACGCTGCCTCGGTATCGATCGGCTCGCCCTTGCACGGTGACGACTCGCGGCGTGCTGTCATTGCCGTGCCCGGTATTCAGGAACGTCTCCGCCTCTATGGAGAACTCACAGTCCATCCCCGTCACGACGATTCCACTCGTCGAGACCGGGGCTCCAGGATCCGCAGTGACGCCCTCTGCCGAGATGTGGGCGGAGCAGCGCGACCCCGTCAGGGCAACGCACGACCGCCCCGCCTGATTGCCGTGGAAATGGATCGATCGGATGAAGGACCCTTGATGGCGTAGTAGGACGCCAGGCTCACGGCTATCGGTGCCGGAGAGTCTGATCACGGACAGCCGATGCGCGCCGACCAGTCCCACTGGACGGGTACTGACGACAGAGCCGACCAGATACTCGCCGGCAGGCACCCAGATCAGTCCTCCATGATTCAAAGCTCGCTGGAACGCATCCGTGTCGTCGGTGCGCCCATCGCCGATGGCTCCGAAGTCCCGAACGTCCGTTGCCGCCGCGGTCTGCAGCGCGAGTGGCCCCAGAGCCGATCGCTTGAAGAACCCCCGACGATCCATCCTGTCCGCCTATCCAGTGGGCCCGTCGGGGCAAGCGACCCCCGTGCGCCCTAGACCCGCCCGTGACACTTCTTGTACTTCTTCCCGGAGCCGCAGGGACACGGATCATTCCGCCCCGGCTCGTCCTCCACCGTCACCGGCGTCTGCTTCCGTTCCGCCTCGCCGCGGTTGGTGGCCAACTGAGCCGGATCCGGCCCTGACGCCCCGGCCGGCACAGCGGCCCCCGAAGCCGCGCGAGCCGACATCCCCAACTCGTCGACCTGCTTCGCCGGACGACGTGCCCCAGGCTGGCCACGCTGACCAGCGGCTGCGGCCTGTTCGGCAAGGGTTCCACCAGGGGTGTCCGAGGGCCCGCTGAAGCTCAGGCGCTGAGGGGTCCGCGGTTGTGGCCTCGGCGCACCGAACTGGGCCCGGAAGAAGTAGCTGGCCAGGGTCTTTCGAAGGTCGCTCATGAGGTCCACGAACATGTCGTAGGCCTCCTTCTTGTACTCCACGAGGGGATCCTTCTGGCCCCATCCTCGGAATCCGATGGACGCCTTCAGGTGGTCGAGGTCGTAGAGATGGTCCTTCCACTTCTCGTCGATGACCTAGAGCATGATGAAGCTCATGACCTGCTCGGAATGCTCTCCCAGCGTGTCGATCTTGCGGTGGAACGAATCCTTGAGCCCGTCGAGGACCCAATTCTCGACCTCGTGTCGCTCGACCTCGTGCTCGGCGTCATTCTCTTCGGGCAGTTCGGAGACGAGGATGAAGAAATCGAGGGTGAGGCGGCGGCGCAGCCCCGCCAGGTCCCAGTGCTCGGGGTTCGCCTCGGCCGGTGCGTATTCGTCGATGGCGTCCCTGGCGGCGTTCTCGATCATCTCCCAGATCTCACCCTTGAGATCCTCACCACCCTCCAGGGCGAAGAGCCGGAGGTCGTAGATGACCTCCCGCTGCTGGTTCATGACGTCGTCGTAGTCCAGAAGCCGCTTGCGGGCCTCGAAGTTGTTGGTCTCGACACGCTTCTGGGCCCGTTCAATGGACTTGGTGACGAGGCCGTGGGTGATGACTTCCCCCTCCTCGGCGCCCCACTTCTCCATGACGTTGGCGATCCGCTCCGACCCGAAAAGCCGCATGAGGTCGTCTTCGAGCGAGAGGTAGAACTGGGACGACCCCGGATCACCCTGACGGCCGGCCCGCCCACGCAACTGGCGATCGATTCGGCGTGAGTCGTGGCGCTCGGATCCCAGGATCTGGAGACCACCCTCTTCCAGGACGTCGTCTTCGCTCTCGAGACGCAGTTTGTCGGCCCTCACAGGATCGACGGGGAGGACCTCCTCCGGATCGATATCCCGCTCTCCGAGCCATGAAACGGTCCGTGCCTCCGTGACCCCTTTCCCGAGTTTGATGTCGGTGCCGCGACCGGCCATGTTCGTGGCCACCGTGACGGCCCCGGGCTGGCCCGCATCCCTGACGATGTCCGACTCGGACTTGTGGTGCTTCGCGTTCAGAACCTGATGTTGGATTCCGCGGCGTTTCAGCATGCGCGACAACGTCTCCGACACGTCGACGTTGGTCGTGCCGACGAGTACGGGAAGCTCGAGCTTGTTGAGGCGGTCGATCTCGTCCATGATCGCGATGTACTTCTCGCGCTTCGTCTTGAAGATGAGATCGTCGCGATCGTCGCGGGCGATGGGCCGGTTCGTCGGGATGACCAGGACGTCGAGTCCGTAGATCTGGTGAAACTCGCCCTCCTCGGTCTCGGCGGTACCCGTCATCCCGGCGAGCTTGTCGTACATCCGGAAGTAGTTCTGGATGGTGATGGTGGCGAGGGTCTGGGTCTCCCCTCGGATCTCCACCCCTTCCTTCGCCTCCACCGCCTGGTGGAGACCATCGCTCCACCGGCGCCCGGCCATCTGACGGCCAGTGAACTCGTCGACGATGACGACCTGACCGTCCTCGCCGATGATGTACCGCTCGTCCTTCTGGAAGAGCGTATACGCCTTCAACAACTGGTGCAGGACGTGGATCTTCTGGCTCTTCGCCGCATACTCGGCCTCGAGCTCCTGCATCCGCTCCCGCTTCTCGTCCACCGACATGGCTTCGGAGTGCTCGATATCGCCCATCTCCGCCGAGAGGTCAGGCACGAGGAAGGCATCCGGATCGTTCGGCGAGAGCTCGTCGAGGCCGCGGTCCGAGAGGTGCACGTTGTGCCCCTTCTCGTCCATGGCGAAAAGGAGCATTTCGTCGACTTCGTGGAGGCGCTTCTCCCGCATGTAGTCGGCTTCGACCTTGTTGATCAGCGTCTGGAGTGATGGATCGTCGGCGGTGAGCTTCATGAGCTTCCTGTGCTTCGGCGTGCCGCGCTTGACCGCCAGAAGCTTCTCGCCGGCTTCGAACTCTTCCCCGGCCTCCAGGTGCGCTTCCGCCGCACTCACCAGCTCGTTGGTGATCCGGAGCTGCTTCTTGTAGAGGGAAGCCACAAGGGGATTGAACTGCTTGAAGGGGGTCGACGTGTCGCGGCCAACCGGCCCGGAGATGATCAGCGGCGTCCGGGCCTCGTCGATGAGAATCGAGTCGATCTCGTCGATGATGGCGTAGGAATGCTCCCTCTGGACCCTCTGCTGGAGGGAGTGGACCATATTGTCGCGGAGGTAGTCGAACCCGAACTCGTTGTTCGTCCCGTACGTGATGTCCGCCCGGTACGCAGCTTGGCGCTCCGGTGAGCCGGGATCGTGGCGGTCGATGACGTCCACGGTGAGGCCGAGGAAGTTGTAGACCGCCCCCATCCACTCTGCGTCACGTTGGGCCAGATAGGAGTTCACCGTGACGAGGTGAGCGCCCCGACCGGCCAACGCGTTTAGGTACATGGGCATGGTCGCCACGAGTGTCTTACCCTCACCCGTAGCCATCTCCGCCACCTTGCCGCGATGGAGCGTGATGGCGCCGACGAGCTGGACGTCATAGGGAATCATGTCCCACGTCAGCTGCTGGCCGGTGACCGTGATCTCCTGACCCACCAAGCGGCGGCAAGCATCCTTCACTACGGCGAACGCCTCGGGCAGCAGGTCCTCCAGTGATTCCTCGATCTCTTCGAGCAGGTCGGCCTCGAACTCACCGATCTCCAGGGACAGACGCTCCCGCTCCGAAGCGTCTTCAGAATGCCGTTTCTCCTCCTTGAGGGCCTCGATCTTTCCTTCGAGTTCGGCCGTGCGCTCCTTGATGTAGGCCCGGAACTCGTCGGTCTTGGCCTTCAGTTCGTCATCCGAAAGAGACGAGAGACCTTCGTAGGCCGAGTTGATCTCGTCGACGAGGGGTTGGAGTGCCTTCGCCTCCCGTCGATGACGATCGCCGAGGAGCTTCTTTATGGCTGCTTTGAACATGGATCCGTGGGTGGAACGCCCGAACAGTCGGGAGAGTGGTGGGCCCGGCGATGCCGTAGCCGTACAAATTACACCGACCGTACACGAAAGGTCGGACTCGACGGGCCCGACACCCGGCGCCAGGGCCTTCGTTGTTGCCGAACCGACCCAATGGTACATTGCGCGCTTGGGTCTTTGTAGTGTCTGGCGACTTTGCTTCGCCGGCGTCGAAGCGGCTGCGTGTCAAACCGAACCGAAGTGGGCCAAGGAGTGCGTATTCTCAAAGGTGTAGCCGGGCCGATGGCCTTGGCGTTTTTTTTGGCCATCGGAGCCCCTGGGGTGCACGCGCAGCTGCCGGGTTCGGCTCAGGAAGCGCAACGCCTCCTTCTGGAGAACCCGGAACTGGTCCGCCAGCGGCTCCTCCAATCGGGGATGACGCCGAGTGAGATCCGGGGTCGACTGAGCGCGCTGGGCATTCCCACCGACGCACTGGACGCCTTTCTGGCCGGCGGCGAGATCGACCCGGACCTCGCATTCACTCCCGCAGCGCTGGAGGGCCTCCAAGCCTTGGGCCTGGCCGTGGAGACGGCAGACGGCCTCGAGCTGGTGGAGGTCAGCACGGGAATGCAACCTCTGATGGGAATCGACTCCCTGGATATGGGCTTCCCGGTCTTCGGCCACCGCGACTTTCGTCGAGCTACGACCCAATTCCAGCCCCTCCTGTCGGGTCCGGTGCCGGATGACTACCTCGTCGGCCCCGGTGATCAGTTGCTTCTCCTCATCACGGGTGAGGTCGAGGCTGCTCACGACCTCACCGTGACACGGGAGGGCTTCGTCGTCATCCCGAACGTTGGGCGCGTCGCTCTGGCCAACCTATCGATGGCCGATGCCCGAGCACTCCTGCGTCGAAGACTGGCCCAGGCGTACTCCGGCATCGACCGTGGCACGACCACCATCTCGGTGAGTATCACCGAGCTCCGCACCATACAGGTCTACGTGGTCGGGGCCGTTCGCCAGGCAGGTGCGTACCAGCTCGCTTCGGTCGCCACGGTCCTCAACGCCCTTTATGCCGCCGACGGTCCCACGGAGCTCGGGAACCTCCGAGGCGTCCGCGTGCAGCGCCGCGGCGGCGAAGAGGTCACCGTCGACCTCTATCCTTACCTCATCACCGGCAGCGTGACCCGAGACATCGGCCTGCAACAGGGTGACGTAGTCCATGTCCCTCTCCGCGAGTCGCGTGTTGGACTCCACGGAGCGGTGGGCCGTCCTGCGTTCTACGAGACCGCGGACGGCGAGAACCTCATCGACGTTCTTCGCCTCGGCGGTGGCTTCGGTCCTGACGCCAACCGGCGGCGCCTCACGATACACCGGGTCGCGCGCCCGGCCGACCGAGGGCCCGGGCTGGGTGACCGCCAGGCGATCGATCTGGCCCTGGCGCCATCCGACGACCCCACGGCCCCCAACCACCTGGGTGGCGTGGTCATCCCACCCGTGGGTCTGCAGGACGGCGACTCCATCGTCGTGGACTCCGTGGGCGCCCTTGCCGACGGCTTCTACGTCATCGTCGGAGGGATGGTCGCGAAGCCCGATACCTTCCCATGGACCGAAGAAATGACCATTCGGGATGCTGTCGAGCTTGCACGCGGACCGATCACGGGGGCGGACCTCCGAACGGCGGAGGTGACGCGACTCCCCGACGATCGATCCATGGGCGAGCTCGCCGAGCGCCTTGAGGTGCCTCTCGATTCCAGCTATCTGGGCCAACGGGGCCCCGACGGGCGGTACGTCGGTCCCCCAGGGGTCCCCTTCCCGCCACCGGGAACAAGCCCCGAGTTCCAGCTCTCTCCTTACGATCAGGTCAGAATCTTGCGACAACCCGACTTCGAGATGCCCCAGTCCGTGAAGATCATGGGAGAGGTATCCGTGCCTGGGGAGTACGCTCTATTGAGCAAGGACGATCGGGTCGCTGATCTCGTCACGAGAGCCGGGCGGATTCTCGAGACGGGCCACGTAGAAGGAGCGCGACTCTACCGCTCCCAGGACGACATGGGGCGTATCGACCTGGACCTTCCCACCGCCCTGACCGAGCCAACGAGCGATGAGAACATCACGCTGCAGCCCGGCGACTCGCTGTTCATCCCGGTCTTCTCGCCCACGGTCCGCGTCAGAGGAGCCGTGAACTCGCCGGTTTCGGTTCTCTGGCGCGAGGGACAGGACTTCGACTACTACATCGCAGCGGCAGGCGGATTCCGCTCCGACGCGGACAAGGGCCGTGCCTCCGTCCGTTACGCCAACGGACTGGCACGGACTCGAGACAAGTTCCTCTTCTGGTCGTCTTTTCCTGCGCCGGGCCCAGGAAGCACCATCAGCATCCCGGCCGAAGACCCCGCGGACCAGTTCGACACCCGCGGACTCATTGCGGACCTGGTGGCCGTCCTCGGATCCATCACCACGGTGATCGTGGTCCTCACCCGGTGAAGTGAGGAGCTGAGTTCCATCGACGGGAGAGGTGATGGAGCGGCGGGAATGAAGCCCGACAGCGGTGGGTCACGCCTTCACGATCCAGCCTAGTGCCCCACCCTGTCCTGCAGCCCTCGGGGCCACATGGCGGGCGTCGATGAGAGCTCGGGCCTGGTCGACGACACGACCGTAGTCGAATCCCGAGTGGTCCGTGAGGATCACGACGGCGTCCGCTCCCGAGAGCGCCCCGTCTGTGAGTTCCACCGACTCGAGATGATGTCCGTCCTCATCCAGTTCGGGAACGAACGGGTCGTGATAGGACACGCTCGCCCCGTCATCCTCGAGAAGCCTGAGCACGTCGAGGGCCGGTGATTCACGTACATCGTCGATATCCCGCTTGTACGCAACGCCGAGCAACAGCACGGAAGACCCATTGACCGCCTTCTTCTTCCGGTTCAAAGCCTCCCGCACCTTGTCGGCCACGAAGTACGGCATCTCGGAGTTGATCTCCGACGCCAACTCGATGAAGCGGGTCTTGTAGTTCAGCGTCCGCATCTTCCACGAGAGGTAGTGGGGATCGACCGGAATGCAGTGCCCACCCAGCCCCGGGCCGGGTGTGAACTTCATGAAGCCGAAGGGCTTCGTGGCCGCGGCATCGATGACTTCCCAGACATCCACACCGAGGCGGTCGGCGATGAGCGCCGTCTCATTGACCAGTCCGATGTTCACGGCCCGGAAGGTGTTCTCGAGGATCTTCGTCATCTCGGCGGCCTCGGTCGAGGAAACCGGCACCACGGTATCGAGGAAACGCTCGTAAAATGCCTTGCCCGCCGCTGTACATCCCTCCGTGATGCCACCCACGACTTTGGGCGTGTTCTTGGTCGTCCACACCTCATTTCCCGGGTCGACCCGCTCGGGGGAGAAGCACAGGTGGAAGTCCTCCCCCACCGTGAGGCCACTCGCCTCGAGGGCGGGCAGCATGACTTCCCGGGTCGTGCCCGGATACGTCGTCGACTCCAGAACGATGAGTTGGTCCTTTCTCAATCCTGCGGCCACGGCTTCGGAGGCGGCCAGGATGTATGAGACATCCGGGTCGCGCGTCTTCGACAGAGGCGTGGGAACACAGATGGAGACGACGTCGCACTCCGTCAGCCGACTCATGTCCGTAGTCGCCTCGAGCATGGAGGCCTCCCGAAGCTCGGCCACCTCGTCCCCGGCGACGTCCTGGATGTGTGACAGACCCTGGTTGACGCTTTCGATCACCGAGTCCTTCACATCGAAGCCGATGACGCGAATCCCGGCCTTGCCTGCCTCGACGGCGAGTGGGAGGCCGACGTACCCGAGACCGATGACTCCCAGTGTGGTACGACCTTCTCGATGGGTGCTCACAAGGATGTCCGTTTCATTGGAGTTGAGTTGACCCAGAGCGGCTTCCGGGGTCGAGGGGTGACGCGGGAGCATCGCGAAGAACGATAGCAATTCCGCCCGATTTGCCCTAGACGGCACAGCCCACCGTACTGCCTTGACACCGCCTCTCAGCGGTCGGCCACCATCACCGCTTCCACCCACTCACCGTTGGCCCGGTACCATTCGACGGTTTCCTCCAGGGCTTCGTCCAGGGTACGAAGAGGGCGCCACCCCAGCTCTTCATCGGCGCGGGAGAAGTCCACCGCGTAGCGCCGATCGTGGCCTGCCCGGTCCTCCACGAACTCGATCAGTGAGTCTGGCTTGCCGAGCATGCGCAGCAGGCTTCTCGCGAGGCTCAGATTCGTTCGCTCCGCATTCCCGCCGAAGTTGTAGACGCGGCCAGAAGCCCCTTGCTCCGCCGCCGCCAGCAACCCCCGACAGTGGTCCGCCACGTGGATCCAGTCTCGAACGTTGAGACCATCGCCATACACCGGCAGAGGCATTCCCGCCGTGGCGTTTCGGATCATGAGAGGGATGAACTTCTCAGGGTACTGATAGGGGCCGTAGTTGTTCGAGCACCGTGTGATGACGACGTCCATGTCGTGCGTCGTGTGGTACGACTGGACGAGAAGGTCCGCCGCTGCCTTGGTGGCGCTGTACGGCGAGCGGGGAGCAAGCGGGGTGTCTTCGGTGAACCCGCCAGGATCGACCTCATCGTCCGAGCCTACAACTTCACCCCGGACTGCCCCTTCCACACCGCCCTCGGGATCCACCCAGGGCAGCTCACCGTACACCTCGTCGGTCGAGACCTGCACGAAGCGCGCGACTTGCTCTTTTCGGGCGGCCGACAGAAGCGTCGCCGTCCCGACCACGTTGGTGCGGACGAACGGCTGGTCGGAGACGATGCTGCGATCCACGTGGGACTCGGCGGCGAGATTGAAAACGACGTCGACGCCGGCCAGGAGCTCCGTGACGAGCGGACCGTCGCAGATGTCACCGCGAAAGAAACGGTGGCGGGGGTGATCCAAGACCCCCTCCAGATTCTCGAGATGCCCAGCGTATGTGAGCCGATCGAGATTCGTCACCTCCACGGCGGGCCGTTCCGCCAGTAGGTGGCGTACGAAGTTTGAGCCGATGAAGCCGGCTCCCCCGGTCACCAGATAGCGCATGGTCAGTGGGTGCCCGCCGGCGGTTGGGCACGATCGGTGCCACCGTCGATGCCGAGGTCGGTCAGCACCGGGTTCTCACGGTCCGCCGCCACCAGTCCCGTCGCTCGGTGGAGCGAACCGACAGTCCCGGCGTCCGCCCACCATCCGGACACCACATGGTGCCGTAGCGCGCCCCATTCAACATATCGGTTGTTGACGTCGGTGATCTCCAACTCACCCCTGCCGGACGGCTCCAACTCCCGGATGACCTCAAAGACCCGAGGGTCGTACAGATAGCAGCCCGTCACGGCCAACCGGCTCTCGGGACGCGCAGGCTTCTCCACGATCCTGGTAACCTGATCGCCCTCCACTGTGGCGACGCCGAAGCGCTCGGGGTCGTGCACCTCCTTGAGGAGGATCTTCGCCCCATCGGGATCGTCGCGGAAACGGGCGATGGGCTCCGCCAGGGAATCCTGAAAGATGTTGTCACCCAGGATGACGGCGAGCGGCTCTCCAGCCGCGAAATGCTCAGCCAGGCCCAGGGCCTCGGCGATGCCGCCCTCGCCCTCCTGGTATGCGTATCTGAGGTGCCCGAGACCGAAGTCGTGACCGTTGCGAAGAAGCTTGAGGAAGTCCCCGGCATGATCGCCCCCGGTCACCACCAGGATGTCCCGGATTCCCGCGTGGACGAGCTGTTGGAGAGGGAAGTAGATCATTGGCCGGTCGTAGACCGGTAGGAGGTGCTTGTTCGTTACGCGGGTCATAGGCAGAAGACGACTGCCCAACCCCCCGGCCAGGAGCACGCCCTTCATGGGGCGCCGTGCCCTTCACTCACGGTCCCCCACTCGCTGTCGATCATCCAGCCTCCTGGAACCACTCCTCAACGGCCAGCCTACCGACCTCGCGTCCGGCCGCGACGAAGTTCGGAAAAACCGGCTTGGTCTGGTTGAACGCCGGCGCGCTCCCGTCGGCCAAGGTCACCACGCCGCCGGCAGCCCGCACTAGAGCCGTTCCACCGGCCACGTCCCACTCGCTCTTTCCGACCAGGGTCCATGTGGCGTCGGCGAGACCGGCGGCAACGAGCGCCATTTTATAGGCGACGGACCCGCATGGTCTCACGGCAAATCGCCCATTCTGGAATCGCTCCCACTCCCCTCGCCGGATCTCGGAGCGGCTCGCCAGGACGCTCACCTGATCATCGGTCGTCGGGCTCGTGACGGTGACGGGCGACCCGTTGAGCGTCACCCCCTCAGAGAGTGAGCCTATCACCATCTCCTCCGTGGCGGGGTTGTAGATCCCTCCAGCCACCGGCACACCTCCCTCCAGCAGGCCAATGGAGACGCACCACTCGGGAACGCCCTCGATGAACTCACGCGTGCCGTCGATAGGATCCACGACCCAGACGCGATGGCATCCGAGGCGGGTGGCGTCATCAACGGACTCCTCGGAGAGCCAGCCCTCACCATCGCGGGGCAGGATCTCCCTAAGTACAGCGTCAGCTGCCTCGTCTGCCGCCGTCACCGGATCCCCGCGGACCTCCTTGCGCTCGAAGGCCACGTTTCCCGGCTCGAAGGGGGCCACCGCTTCGGCAGCCGCCATCAGTCCTTCTTCAATCCTGCTCAGATCGTCGTTTCGACTCACGTTCTCTCCTCGAAGTTCACCCTTCTCGCGTCCCCACATACCGCTCCAACGCATCCCGCCACGGCATCATCGACCTCCCCAATGCCGCTTCCGTCGCCGCCAGATCCAACACCGTGTATGTCGGCCTCGGCGCCGGCGCCCCCCATTCCTCGGATGACACGCCCTCCACCCCGACGTCGAGCCCCCGCAAGCGCACTGCAGCGCGAGCCAATTCGAGCCAGGTCGCATCGCCGCCGTCCGCCAGATGCCAGACCCCGGTCAGGTCCTGGGCCCCACCGCCGAACCGCCCGCCAACCGCGGCAGACGAGTGCCCCACCAACAACTCGACGACGCCCTCAGCAACGTTCTTCGTCCAGGTGGGTCGCCCGCGCTGATCGTCCACCACGCGAAGTGACTCTCCCCTCTGGGCCCGTCGGAGGATGCCATCTACGAAGTTGCCACCACCGGCGCCGTACAACCAACCCGTACGTACGGCAACGCCCCCGGCAGCGAGTGCGGTCTCTTCGCCGGCGAGCTTGGTCTCGCCGTATACGGACAGCGGCGCCACCGGGTCAGAGGGCAGGTACGGCTCATCCTTCCGCCCATCGAAGACGTAGTCTGTGGAGATGTACAAGAGCCGAACTCCCTGACCGGCGGCCGCTGCCGCGACGTTCGCCGTACCGTCGCGGTTCACGCGCATCGCCTCCTCAGGCTCCTGCTCCGCTCGGTCCACCGCGGTGTACGCTGCGCAGTGCACCACCCAGTCGGGCTCTAGATCGCCCATCGCCTGAACTACCTGCGGACCGTCCGTGACGTCCAGATCCGTCCGCAGAAGGCCGACGATCTCGACGTTCACCTTCGCTTCTGACGGTGGCGTGGTGCCTGGCGAGGCGCCACTGGCCTCTGCCTCACCCCTACCCATCCCGAACCGCACGAACTCCGACCCCAGCAGTCCCCCGGCTCCAGTCACGAGCAGCCTCACGGTCGTCCCCTGGAAGGATGTTCGGAAAGCGGAGCACTGACCGCCCGGGGCCTCTGCGTACAACGCGCGGGGGACGGGCCGTGCCGCGACACCCTGGCACACACTGACAAGAAAGCCTCCCGGGACTCGCTCCCAGGAGGCTCACTCTCTCGATCGGCCTCGTCCCCTACGAGGGTCGTGGCCATGTGTCGGAACTGTCCGGACGTCAGCCTTGGGCCACCGTCACCGGAGGCGCCTTGACGATCTTCCCGGCAGAGATGCACCGAGTGCACACACGGACACGCCGGCGTACTCCCTCCGAGTCGACGATCTTCACCGTCTGAAGGTTGGGCAGCCAGCGGCGCCGGGTCTTGTTGTTCGCGTGGCTGACGTTGTTGCCCGTCGCCGGACCCTTGCCACACGAGTAGCACACTCGAGCCATCGTTCTATTCCCGCTTGATCGTTTGGTTGTATCGGAGGCTCGTCAGTTGCCCGACGCGCCGTTTCCTTCGTTGGCGTTCGTTTCACCAGCACCGCTTTGCCCACCTCCATCGGCCGCTTCGATCTCGGTGGCCTCGATGAAATGGGTGGCGAACTCCGCGACGATGCGATCACCCTCGGCAATGGTACCTGCATCGGTCCAGGCCGTGAGAACCGAATCGCCCATAGCGTGCACGGTGCCCACGACCCCCACCGCAGATCCCGGGGTGACGGTGACACCCGAGGCCATGACCTCAGGCCCCTTCGAAATCAGGAATGGGTTCCCACTGGGCGTCTCGAGCCAAAAGCCCTGATCGCCGAGAAGGCTCGCTACGTTGGTGGCCGCGATGCGGACTTCCTGGCCAACGAACGGTGTCCCGTCCGTTTCGATATCGCCCACAGGGACAGCCCCCGTGGTGGGCGACGTGTCCTCGACAGGGACCTCGTCGATCTCACGCTGGGCGCGCTCGGCCGCGGCCTGCGCACTGAGCCAGTACATGAAACCGCCGATGACCACGAAGGCGACGATCATGAGGGGGGTGCCCAGATTCGTCGCACCACGTCGAGAATCGTTCTTCGGCATGTCCTTCGTCCTGTCCTTTGGAGAGTCGTCTCTAGCGGAGTCGGGCAAACTAACGGACCAGTTCGATGAGCGACATCTCTGCCGCATCACCCTTTCGGCTGCCCAGCTTCAGGACCCGCGTGTACCCACCGGGACGCTCCGCGTAGCGCGGGGCGATCTCGTCGAACAGCTTCCCGAGAACCTCTCGGTCCTGGATCTTGGTCGCGGCTAGACGACGGGAGTGGACGTCACCACGACGAGCGAGCGTGATGAGCCGCTCGGCATACGGCCGCAGTTCCTTCGCCTTGGCCGTCGTGGTCTCGATCCGCTCGTGCCGGAATAGCGACGTCGCCATGTTGCGCATCGTCGCCTTCTTGTGGCTGGCGGTTCGGGAGAGCTTCCTCCCTTTCTTGCGGTGCCGCACGGTTCCCTACTCCTCGCCGCTTGTGGCGGCCTCGGCCTCGTCTTCCTCGACGAAGAAGAGGCGCCCGTCTTCGCCTTCCTCGAGCTGCATACCGAAACGCAGGCTGTGCTCCTCCAGGAAGTCCGAAATCTCCTTCAACGACTTCTTGCCGAAGTTTTCGATCTGCAGCATCGAGTCCTCGGTGCGCTGAACCAGATCGCCCAAGGTTCGGATGCTCTCCTTCTGCAGGGAGTTACGCGAACGGACGGAGAGCTCGGCGAGGTCCTCGATGGGACGCTCGAAAAGATCCTGCAGCCGCTCGGGAACCGGCGACGCGCCGGGAGGGGTCACCTCGGGAATGCCGCCCTCGCCGAAGTACAGCATGTACTCGAGATGCTTCCGCACGAGCTCGGCGGCATACGCGACCGCGCCCTCGGGATCGACGGATCCGTCCGTCTCGATATGGAGGGTCAGGCGATCGAAGTCCGTCCGCTGGCCCACTCGCGTCTCCTCGACGGAGAAGTTGGCCCGGCGCACGGGGTTGTAGATGGAGTCGATGCGCACGAGGTCGACCGGCGCACCCTTGGGGATCTCATGCTGATCGGCCAGAACAAAACCACGCCCCTTGTTCACGTGGAGCTCCATGTTCAGGGAGCGATCCTCCTGCAGCGTGAACAGGTGGTGGTCTGGGTCCATGACCTCGGCCCCGGACGGCGCCTGGATCATGGAAGCCGTCACCGGTCCGGCCTTGTCGACATGCAGCTCCAGAACACCTTCTTCGACGTCGTCGTCCAGCGTGACCACGAGGGATTTCAGGTTCTGGATCACCTGGTGGACGTCTTCGACGACCCCCTGGATGGTCTGGTGCTCATGCACCACCCCGTCGATCCGGAACGCCCACACCGCGGCGCCACGAAGGGACGAGAGCAGCACGCGCCGTACCGAGTTGCCAAGCGTGTGACCGAAGCCTCGCTCGAGCGGCTCGATGACAAACTGAGCCGACCGCGCTCCCTCCTGAGGGTCGACGTTCTCGACGCGCTCTGGAAGCACGAGTCCGTTCAGATCTATCTCCACATTGTCCTCCTGAATGTACCGTTACCGGCGACGGGCCCGACAAG
>JABDLS010000072.1 GCA_013002885.1 Gemmatimonadota bacterium
CCGACCGAGCCCCGACACTCGTGGGCGTCGTGAGCGCTGCGACCACCAGCAGCATACGCATTCGCCCACGCCTATGCATCGGTGCCCCCACGCCTATCCATGTGTGCCTGCACCGCTATCCATCCGTGCCTCCACCGCTATCCATTCGTGCCTCCACCGCTCTTCATCCGTGCCTCCACCGCTCTTCATCTGTGCCTCCACCGCTAGTCGTCCGTGCCTCCGTTCCGTAGCCAGTGTCGCCCTTCCGAAATGGAGATTCCTGGAGGGGCGCCCGGTCCACGACCATGTCGGCGCCGTCCCGACTCGACACTAACCGCCACGTGTGAAGGAGTTGTGGAGTGGCCGCGACGCGCCGTGGGACTCTATCGTCTCTGCGATGAGGGTCCCGGAGAACCGGTGAGGAGGAAGCGACATGGGCCGCACGACCGTCGTCCGTACCGTCCGAGCGCCGATTGAACGGGTGTTCGATACCGTGGCACACTGCGAGAACTTCTCGACGGTGGTGCCCGACATCGAAGGCGTCGAGTTCCTGACCGAGTCGCGGAGTGGCGTCGGGACACGTTTCCGTGAGACGCGGCGGATGGGCAAGCGGGTCGGGACCACGGAGCTCGAGGTGACCGAATACGTGCCCAACGAGCGCGTGCGCCTCGTCTCCGACCAGGGGGGCACGATCTGGGACACCGTCTTTACGACGCGTCCCGCCGCCGACGGTGCCGTCGAGTTGAAGATGGTGATGGACGCGCGGCCGTACCGGTTGGTGGCCAAGCTGATGAACCCCCTCATCGGAGGGTTCATCCGGAAGGCGATCGAGAGCGACCTGGACGCCGTGAAGGCCCATTGCGAGGAGGCGACGGGGGAGGGGGAAGCGTGAATCCGGCTCGGCGAAAGCCGACAGCCGCGTCGGCGGGCCGGGGGAACGCGATGATTGCACCGACGCCCCCCGCCGGGACATCATTGCGATCTGCAACGCATCGATTCCGGCAAAGTGGGGAAAGCATGAATACAGGCCGTCGTTTCAACACCACCAGCCGCGCGCTCCGCTCCACCGCCACCCTCGGCGCCGGCACTACCACCCGCTCCACGGCCACCACCCGCTCCACGGCCACCAGCCGCGCCAACACCGCCACCCGCTCCATCACCGCCGCCCTCGCCGTCTTCATCGCAGCCTGTTCCGCGGGGGATTCGTCGGCCGACGCTTCGGCGTCGGGCGATCCATCGGCCACCGGCGAGCGCAGCTACGCGACGACCCCCGCCGGTGCCGAGGCGTTCGTCGCCGACGTCGAGCGCGAAAGCCGGGACTTCGGCGAGTATCAGGCGCGCATCGACTGGCTCCAGGCGAACTTCATCAACTACGACAGCGACTGGCTGTCGTCGCGTGTGGCGGCCGAGGGGACCGAAATGGGCGTGGGATGGGCCAATCGGGCCAAGGATTTCAATGACGTCGAGGTCGACGGAGATACCCGACGCAAGCTGGAGCGGATCAAGCTCGGGGTGAACCTGCCGGCGCCCTCGACCGCGGGGGCGGCGCAGGAGCTCGCGCAGGTCAACACGCGCATGCGCTCGCGTTATGCCACCGGCACGATCGAATTCGATGGCCGCAGTGTCCCGCGCGCCGATCTCGAAGTGATGATGGGCACGGAGCGCGATCCCGATCGGCTCGAGGAGATCTGGACGAAGTGGCGCGAGGTCCCGGTCGACATGAGGGACGACTACGCTCGCATGGTCGAGATCGGCAACGCGGGGGCGCAGGAACTGGGATACGCCGACCTCGGCGCCATGTGGCGCTCGCGGTACGACATGGAGCCCGACGCCTTCGCCGAGTTCACCGATCGGCTGTGGAACGAGGTGAAGCCCCTCTACGACCCCCTGATGTGCCACGTCCGAGCCGAACTGAACGAGGCGTACGGTGACGAGGTCGTGCCCCTCGATCAGCCCATTCCGGCACATTTGTTGGGCAACATGTGGGCCCAGCAGTGGGGCAACATCTACGACCTGGTGGCCCCTCCCACGGCCGATCCTGGCTACGACCTGACCGAACTCCTCGTCGGGGCCGGCTATGACGCGCGGCGCATGGTCGAGACCGGCGAATCGTTCTTCAGCTCGCTCGGATTCGATCCGCTCCCCGAGACCTTCTGGGAGCGTTCGCTGTTCACGAAGCCCGCCGACCGGGAGGTGGTCTGCCACGCCTCGGCCTGGAGCATGGATGGCGCCGACGACATTCGCATCAAGATGTGCACGAGCGTCAATGCCGGCGACTTCGAGACCGTGCACCACGAGCTCGGCCACAACTACTACCAGCGGGCATACAAGGATCAGTCCCCAATCTACTGGGACGGCGCGAACGGAGGCTTCCACGAAGCCATCGGCGACATGATCGCCCTCTCGATCACCCCGGACTACCTACAGCAGATCGGGCTTCTCGCCGACGTGCCCGACGCGTCGTCCGACCTCGGCCTTCTCATGAGGCGGGCGCTCGACAAGGTCGCCTTCCTGCCCTTCGGACTCCTGGTCGATCGTTGGCGGTGGCAGGTCTTCGATGGGACGCTGACTCCCGAGACCTACAACGAGGGGTGGTGGGACCTCCGACGGGAGTACCAGGCGGTGCGGCCACCCGTGGAGCGCGGGGCCGATCACTTCGACCCCGGCGGCAAGTACCACATTCCGAACAACGTGTCGTACACGCGCTACTTCATTGCCGGGATTCTGCAGTTCCAGTTCCATCAGGCCGCCTGCGAGATCGCGGGGTGGGACGGGCCGCTGCACCGCTGCTCGATCTACGG
>JABDLS010000067.1 GCA_013002885.1 Gemmatimonadota bacterium
TCCGGGGCTCGTTTCAAGAGGGAAATGGGTGAGGGCTGAGCATCGCCGTCGACCTCCGCTGAGGCTTCGCGGCGCCCGCCCCGATACCCATCCCTTCCAGGACTCGGGAACCGGGGTCCGACGCGGCGTGCACGGAGGCGCGGGCGAAGCCCTGGGTGCCTGAAGGCGGCGCCGGGTCTGTCTCACGGAACTAGGGGAGGAGACCCAGACCTGAGGTCGTCGGCTTCCAGGGGCGGTCCTCCGAGTTCGACGTCGGTGAGTGAGAACCGAGATAGGTAACAGAGACTGAAGGGACATGGTTTACAGTCTCGGGTTACGGGACGAGGAGCCGTCATGGTCGATGATGGCTCCTTTTTCTATGTGCAGCCACCCGAGGTGGAGGTGGTGGAAGTAGACGCCCCAGACGCCGGTGCCGACCTCCTCGAGGCCGACGAACTTGCCGCCGAGGAGCTGGCCGACGTTGACCCAGGCGGAGTGCCAGCGGATGCCGCCGTTGGTGCTGACCTTCCGGACCTCGAAGTGGGCCGGGTACTCAGGTTTGGGAGGCTTGGAGGGCATCGGCCGCGGAGACGGCTTAAAGGCCGATGCGGGGGTCTTCTGACCCAGAGCCTCGTGAGGCCGGACGTCGTTGAAGTAGGATCTGAACTCGTTGAACCGGCGCTGCTGGGCTGAGCGGTTGCCGGCCGGTGGGATGGTGGTCTCGGCTTTGAGGGTGCGGTGCATGCGTTCGTGGCGGCCGTTCTGCTGAGGGCTGGCAGGCTCGATGAGATCGGGCAGGATGCCGAGCTCGACCCACCAGACGGAGAGGGCGCTTAGACGGGCCAGGGAGAGGGGTGAAGAGAAGGGCACGCCGTTGTCGGTTCGCATGCGCCGGGGCAGTCCGAACTCGCAGAAGAGACGCCGGAAGACCCGCTTAGTGTCGCGCAGACGGGTGCCCTCGAGGCCTTTGCAGGCGAGCAGGTAACGGCTGAATCCGTCTTGTACGGTGAGGGGATAGCAGTAGCGGCCGTCGAGGGTCTTGAACTGGCCCTTGAAGTCGGCCGACCAAATCGAGTTGGGCTCGTCGAACGGAGCGGTCGGAGCTCCAGGGTGTGGACGCCGACGTCGTCTCCGACGTGGCTTGATCAGGCCCTGGGCGGTGAAGTGCTTGTGCAGCGTCCGCTCGGACGGGACGAGCTCGGCGGGGTAGGCCTCGAGCAGCCTCGCGCGGACCTTCTTCGCTCCGATCCGGACCCTTCGGCTCATCCGGATCCGACAGGCTTCTTCGAGAACCTCAGGGTCGGCCGCCCACGGGCAGTGCTTCGGGCGGCGGGACCGATCCTGGAGCCCATCGGGGCCCTCGGCCTCGTAGCGATCGATCCACTTGTAGGCGGTGCGACGGCTCACGCCGTGACGTTCACTCAGCTCGGTGATCGTGAAGTCACCGCTCTGCCACTCCACCACCAACTTCTTTCGTTCTTTCACAGGGTCGGTCTCCAACCACGGCATTGGCGCCTCCTTTGCGGAGGCCCAGCCTAGTGAGGAGACTGTTACCTATGTCCCTTCAGTTTTCTGTTACCCATGTCTGTTCACCGTACCCGGGCACGACCTAACACGGAATTGCTGCTGCGGCTGCTACCGATGAGGGGAAGTCTCAGGGACGGGTCGTCGGGTGAGCACCGGCTTGCGCCTCGTCGTGCGGGTGCGCCTCTTCAGGTACTTGGGACGGGCGGCGTTGGGGGTGACTATCCTCGCGGGGGCCGCCAGCAGAATCCCAAGACGTTAGGATGCTTGCACTAGAGGGTGTTCTCGGGAGGGCTCCATCTACCCCGTTGGCTGCCCTGTGGAACCTCCGTCCGCTTCCTGCTTCGCCCTGGCATCGTAGGCCTCTGCCATGACTGACGACGCGTCCGAAGTCAGGGCATCTACCTCCCTGCGAAACGCATCGGAATACCAGTGTTGTCGGTCTTGCCAATACTCGCGAAGGCCCGGGAAGGTCATGAAGTCGATCATCCCGTTTCGCCAGTTCTCGACGCCCCATCCCTGAACGCCTCCTTCCGTGGAGTAGACGAAGAGGGACTCCATACTCCGGAAGAAGCGCTGGAGGCCGGCGTAGAACCGGAACATCTCCTGCTGGGTCAGGTTGGCGGTGCCTGCGAAGCCACGGAACATGACGTCCGTGATCTCGGGCGTAGCTCCCCATGCCGCCGCCGACCTGGCGAGTTCTCGATTTAGAGCGTCATAGCGGGTCCGGCTGAGCTCAGATTGATTCCGAGCCGACTCCTCAGAGGCATGCCTCATCTGTCGGCCGAGGTAGATGAGTGTGGCGACGACCGCGATCGCGCCTACCAGTTCTCCGAGGGCCCCAATTGCGTCCCAGTTCAACCTGATCCTCCCGCATCAGCTTTGTTTGTCCGAAGCGCGAGAGGGTAGCATGGACGGGCACTTCACGGCTAGGACAGGGCTGCAAGCATCCTAACAAGGAATTGCTGCAGTCCGCATGTGAGCAGAAGGGCAGCTCGCTGCGCTCGCTGGCGTACGTGCGGGGGCCGCCAGCAGAATCCCAAGACGTTAGAGAGAGTCGAATCCGGTAAGGTGCCATCCATGAAGATCTTTCGAAGAAGCGGCTTCTGGGTGGTCGCGCCGGCGCTCGTGGTATGGGCTGCGTGCGGGACCTCGGACGCACCGACGGAGGCGCTAGAGGCGACCGAATGGCGGATCGACTCGTTGCCCGAGTTCGAGGTCGGAGGACATGACGACCGGCCGGAGTACACACTCTTCAACGTCGCGTCGGCGACACGACTCAGTGACGGGCGAGTCGTCGTAGCGAACAGTGGGACGTCGCAACTGAGGTATTACGGGCCGGACGGTACTCACCTTTTCGATGTGGCTGGTGAGGGGGGCGGCCCGGGTGAGCTACGCTTCATCTTCGACGTGGTGCGGATCGCCGGTGACTCGCTCGTGGTCTTCTCGCGGGATCCTGGCCTGACGTGGTACGACCCAGAGGGACGGTATGTGCGGTCCGAGCGTCGGAACATGTTTGGCGTGGAACACCACCCGTGCCGTTTCGGGGAAGGGCCGAACTGGAGACTCATGCCCGACGCCACTCTTCTTCGCTTGCTCGTCGACAACTTCGCGCCAGCGAACTGTCCCCCACGGCCCGAGGGACCCTTTCGCTGGACGGGACTCTTGGGAATACCGTCGCCTGACGGAGAGCGCTTCGACACGATTGCGATTCTTCCGGCCACGGAGCGGGTAGGGTCGAACTACAGGGTCTTCGGCCACGATCTGCTCTTGGCCATGGATTCGGCGGTGATCCTCGCAGGTGACACCGGATCAGACTCGATCCTCGCACTGGGCCTCCAAGGTGACACGGTTAGGATCTTGCCTAATCCCTTCGAATCGCGCGCGGTGCCGGAGGAGCTGAAGGACGAGGGCTTGCGAGAGGTCCGGCAGTCGGACGGTAGCACACGTTTCATGCCGGGGTTCAGCGACTATCCCGACGCCTTCCCGCCGTACGCCAGGCTGTTGGTGGACGAAGATGGCTTCGTGTGGGTCATGCAGTACCCGATACCTGACGAGCCCTTGAACTCGTGGCGGTTCGCCCAACCCTACGGAAACGCTGTGCCCGAGGACGGTGCGTCGTGGAGGGTACTCGGGCCTGATGGCTTGGTGGTTGCCGACTTGATTACCCCACCGGGCCTCTTCCCCTTAGAGATCGGCTCCGACTACGTCCTCGGTCTCTCGCATGATGAGTTCGATGTGGAGACCATCAAGCTCTATCGTCTACACCGATGATAGCTCAGACAGCGTGCAGCGGACTCTCTCTAACATGGAATTGCTGCTGTCCGCGAATGCGTTGAGGGCATCTCGAGTAACGCCCTTTGTTTGCGAAGCGGGCGGGTGCGGCAGCAGAATTCCGGGACGTTAGGAAGAGCGGTGAACCGATCGAGGGGTTTCGCGTATTAGTACGTCCTGTGGTATCATATAGGGTACCGACAGGAGGATCGAATGAAGCCAAGCCAAGACGTACACCCTCTTTCCGCATTCCGGGCAAACGCCGCGGGATTCCTTCGTCAACTCAGGGAGACCCGCCGCCCGCTGGTGCTCACGCAGCACGGTCGCAGTGCGGCGGTGGTCTTGGACGTCGAGCACTACGAGGCCCTGATCGACGAGGTCGAGCTGATCCGCGAGATCCGTCAGGCGAAGGCCGAGCTGGCGCGAGGCGAAGGGATTCCGCAAGAGCAGGTAGTCGCTGAGGTACGAGACCGTCTCGCTCGGTGAGGGTTGTATGGTCACCGACTGCACGCCGGCAGGTTCTCGGCGCAGTGGAGCGAATCAGTGACGATTGGCCGAATGCCGCGACGGCTTGGTTCGATGGGCTAATTGAACGGACCTCCCTGCTGACGGATCTGCCGACTCAGGGTCGCGTCGTGCCCGAATGGGGTGACGACTCAGTCCGTGAGATCCTCTACGAGCCGTATCGCGTGGTTTACGAGCTCCATGCTGACCGGGTCGAGATCCTGGTCCTTAGCCACTACCGCCAACGGTTCCCTGACGAGAAGGGGTAGGAAGACCGGGCCGTGCTCTTCCTAACATGGAATTGCTGCAGTCCGCATGCGGCTTGTCGACATCTCTGGTAACGCCCTTGGTTTGCTAAACGGGCGGGTGCGGCAGCAGAATTCCGGGACGTTAGAACGCTGGGCAAACGGTTCGGCAGAACTAGCGTTCCCCCATTACCCCCACCCTGGACGGCCTGTGGATCTGTTTGAGTTCATCACCGTGATGATCTCTGTGATCCTCGCTCTTGCAGCGGCTCAGCTCTTCCTAGGGCTCGCGCCTCTGCTCCAAACTCGTCACAAGGTGCTGCTGTCGATCACCCATGCCGGTTGGGTGGTCAGCCTCTTTCTTATCACGTTTCTCCACTGGTGGTCTCTCTGGGACTTCCGCGACCTGGACTGGACGTTCCCGATGTTTGCAGTGAGTCTGGTCGGCCCCTCGCTCATGTTCTTTGCGGCCACCCTGATCAATCCGCGTGACCTCTCGGACGACCCGATCGACCTCGGCTCACACTTTGGGGACATTCGCCGCCCGTTCTTGGCCGTGGTCTTGCTAATGATGGTGTTCTTTACGCTCGATGGCCCCCTCTTTGGCACCGAAGCGCCGATCAATCGATTGAGGTTTGCTCAAGTCGTGATCATCGGCCTGGCTGGCTTTGGCATATTCTCGCGAAACCAACGAGTCCAAGCGTCAATTAGCATCCTCACGTTGGCTCTGGCGGTACTGGCTGCGACGGCCCGCATTCTTCCCGGCATCGTCATCTAGTACGGCGACGTATCTGGCCAGCGCTCTAACAAGGAATTGCTGCTGTCCGCGAAGGGGTCGAGGCCACCTCTGGTAACGCCCGTGGTTTGCGAAGCGTGCGGGTGCGGCAGCAGAATTCCGGGACGTTAGACCGAAAACGCGGGTAGATCCTGCGAATATCCGTCGAGGTCGTAAGCTTCCCGTTACCAGCAGGTAGCTTCAGGGCGACCAGAGCCATGGACCCAGACGACCGCGCCCCCGAACCGGAAACCGAGTTCGAGCTTCCGTTCGGCTGGGCTATCAGGGTCTACGAACTCGGCTTCTTTTCAGTCGTCTTCGCGATCTCGCTCGCCTTTCTTGTCCTCACGGGGCTCGAGGTCATTACCGGCGGCGCTCCGGGACTCATCCGCACCGTGATGACGACTTTGCTCGGCTCGATCGGCGCCGGCGTCTCACTCGCCGGAGGACGCAACGCGCTGCAACTGCTCCAGGATGAGCGGGCGGCCCTGACGGTGACGGAGGAGGGCATTCTCAATCGGACGTATTGGAACTCGACGACGCTGGCGCCTTGGGACGAGGTCGTCCGAATCCGAAAGACCCGCATGTTCTTCATCGCCGAGATCGTCCTCAGCGATCCTGAAGATTTCCGCAGCCGGCAGATCCTCCCGGTCCGGATCATGATGCGCATAACCTCTCTCTTCGGGATCGGCTCGCTGCCCGTATATCTGCCCCAGCTTGCCGCATCCAGTGACGAGGTCATGCGCAGACTCTCCGATGCCCTCGATGCGAAGGAGTTCGCCGCGATTCACGAGCACCTTCGCCTTGAAGCGACGGTTGGGAAGGACCTGCCGACGACCGGAAGTGAAGAGCACTCTGGTTGAGGGCGGCGACCCGCAACTGTCGAGCAAGTGAACGCACCCGGCATCGTTTCGGTCTAACAAGCGATTGCTGCAGTCGCGGGAGACCTTCGCGGGAAGCGCTGCGCGCTTGTGCACATCCAGCACGCGCAGCAGAATCGCGAGACGTTAGACCGAAACGCGGATCGGTCCGGCGCACAACTGTCGTGAGTCGTAGGCTTGCCGTTACGTGACATGCTCTTCCGCTCGCTGGCGCGAACACGGATCCAAATCAAGCAAAGGGGGAGTGAGTTGGGGACGGAACGTCCGGCACGACACTGGGTTCGACTGGCGCTTGAAGGCGTCGTCGTCCTCGTTAGTATCCTCGCCGCGTTCTACTTGGAGGGGTGGAGGG
>JABDLS010000083.1 GCA_013002885.1 Gemmatimonadota bacterium
GAACGGGGCGTCCGCCATGGCCTCGGAGAAGCGTTCGATGCCCTCCATGACCGCGGGCTGTCCATTCGACTGGATTTCGAACTCGAAGACCTGGGCCACCGGGAAAGCATTGGGGTCAGGAGGTGGATTACCACCCGGAACAGAAGCCCAGAGGACCATCTCCTCGGTTTCGGTATACGCGGCACCATGACCCGCCCACGCGGCGACGTCCGCACTCATGTCCACCGTGGGTGCATCCATGGAGGCGAAGCTCATGTTCGGGGCAAGGATCGCGTACTCGCCATGACCCGTCAGAGCCTGGTACGCCGGCCATGCCTGGGTGTCGTTCTGGTCGGCGTGCCACGCCGCGTGGTCCCGCGCGGCCTCCTCGAAGTCCGGAACGTTCTCGGCGCGAACAGTGACGAAGACGCCGAGGGTGAGGTTGTCCTGAGCCTGAAGCGGTAGGACGAGGGCCGCCATCGAGAACGCGACGACGGCGAGAACGGAGTAGCGCATGATGCTCTCCTTGGAGGGGGGGCCTCCTTTTAGGGGCCTGCATCATGGGCTCGCACAGGATCTATCGCAACTTATACGGAACACGAATCCTGAAACGCACCTGGCATTCCGGGGTTCAAGTCAATTCCGATTCTTCATCGAATGCGAATGTGAGGTCCTCGTGGCAGCTGCCAAGCAAGGCGACACCGTACACGTCCACTACACCGGAAAGCTCGACGACGGAACGGTCTTCGACAGTTCGAAGGGCAAGGCACCCCTGGCCTTCGTCCTGGGAACAGGTCATGTGATTCCCGGCTTCGAGAAGGCCGTCGAAGGGATGACCGTCGGCGACGAGGTGTCGACGAGGATCGCGCCAGAGGACGCCTATGGCCTGCGGTCCGACGAGCTGGTCCTGGATGTCCCATCAGAGAACTTCCCCGAAGCGGCTGCACCTGCTGTCGGTGACCGCTTCGAGATGAGCACGCCCGACGGGCAGAAGATCCCGGTCACGGTTACCGCGGTCGCCGACGAGACCGTGCAGATCGACGCGAATCACCCCCTCGCGGGTGAACAACTGAACTTCGATCTGGAGCTGGTGAAGATCGACTGATCCACCTGCCTTCGGGCCGACTGCCGTCCCGGGAACGGGCTTGCATGAGCCATAAGAAGTACGACCAGGCCTACTTCGACCGATGGTACCGTGGCCCGGATCCGCCGGTGGGAGACGCCACGGACCTGGGGCGTGCCGTCACCCTCGCAGTGGCCGCCGCCGAGTCCGTCCTCGCCCGGCCCGTCAAGAGCGTGCTGGACGTCGGGTGCGGAGAGGGTCGCTGGCAGCCGGTGCTCATGGAAATACGCGAGGACGCCGCGTATCTGGGCATCGATGCCAGCGAGTACGCCGTCCAGCGGTTCGGTGACAGCCGCAACATCCGTCACGGCCGGTTCGCTGACCTTGCCTACCACGTCTTCGACGAGGCTTTCGACCTGGTGATCTGCTCCGACGTTCTCCACTACCTGACCGACGAGGAGATCCTCCAGGGCATCGACCCGCTGGCCGAGCGGACCGGAGGCGTCGCGGTCATCGACATCTTCACTGCCGAAGACGATCCGGAGGGCGACCGGGTGGACTTCCACCTCCGACCTGCCGCCTGGTATCGGACGATTCTCAGGGACGCGGGGTTGGTTCCCATCGGACTTCAGATGTACGTCCACGTGGAGGTAGCGGACATGCTGGAGGCGCTGGACCTCCCCGAGATCGACTGAGGAGGATTCGCCGTCAGTCGGGCGTTCGCACGGAGCAGCGAATGCCCGGCGCCCGGCCGATTCGGAGGTCGAGGGTGGCGAGATCCGCCCCGAGGAGTTCAGCGAGCGCGACGTACCAGGCGTCGTATGCGGAGACATTGTCGCGCAGGGACCAGACTCGCGACGCGAACGGCGAGAACGGATAAAGGTCGACGCCAACGGCCTGCAGGTCGCCGAACGCCAACGCCGCCAGGTCGCTGGACAGCTTCCCGGCGAGTGCCGCCCGCCTCAGTACATCCGTGACCTCCACGGGCAGGAGGTGGGGCGCCACCAGATGGTCCGATTGGAGGATCTCCTCGGCCCACTGCCCGACCCTCCCGGAATCCGTGAGGGCGCTCACCACCACACTGGCATCCACCACCAGCGTCACTGCCGCCCCTCGTCACGGAGCTCGAGAATATCGGCTGCAGACAGCGACGACCCCGTGCTCGCCTTCCGCTCACGGATTCTCGCCACGAGCTCCTGTGGATCGGGCCGTTCCGCCCACTCGATGAGGTGGCCACGAAGGTACTCCTGCAGCGAACGGCCAGTGCTGGCAGCCCGAGTCGCCAATCGCCTGGCGGTCGAGTCGGGTACGTCCCGGATGGTGATCGATTTGGGCATACCCTCATTATGCAGCCTATGCATGCATTTCACCAGCACGATCGAGAGTCGGCGGTTGAGAACTGGGAACACCGAGCATCATCGCACGGCCCGGGCGACACCATGTCGGCGCGAGCCCCCGTGCGGAGAATCCGACTCCTTCCTAATCTCCTCACCCCGCACACGTCCAAAATCCAAGGAGTCAGTCTCCCAGCATGAACGTCGAACCCGGCACCACGCGAATCGGATGGATCGGCCTCGGTGTGATGGGCCGCAGCATGTGCGGACACCTGATGGACCGGGGATTCGCGGCGACGGTGTACACGCGCACCCACTCCACTGCCGACAGCCTCGTCGAGAAGGGCGCGACCTGGGCCGACTCGCCGAAGGCCGTCGCCGAGGCCAGCGACGTCGTCTTCACCATCGTGGGCTTCCCGGCGGACGTCCGGCAGGTCGTCCTGGGCTCCGAAGGCGCCCTCGCGGGGTGTTCAGGCGGCGAGGTTCTCGTCGACATGACCACGAGCGAACCGTCCCTCGCGGTAGAGATCTACGAGAGAGCCAAAGCCAAGGGCGTGGCCAGCGTCGACGCGCCGGTATCGGGGGGCGATGTGGGAGCGAAGGAGGCCCGGCTCTCCATCATGATCGGGGGAGACGAGGACGTGGTGGAAGCGCTCCGTCCTTGCTGGGACGCGATGGGCAAAGCCGTCGTCCGCCAGGGCGGTCCCGGCGCCGGACAGCACACCAAGATGGTCAACCAGACCCTCATCGCGACGAACATGATCGGTGTCTGTGAAGCCCTCCTGTACGCCTACAAGGCCGGCCTCGACCTCGAAACGGTCATGGAGTCGGTGGCGTCAGGGGCGGCCGGAAGCTGGTCGCTTTCCAACTACGGGCCGCGGATGATGGCCAACGACTTCGACCCGGGCTTCTTCGTGGAGCACTTCGTGAAGGACATGGGCATCGCGCTGGACGAAGCCAAGCGCATGAACCTCTCGCTCCCAGGTCTGGCGCTGGCACACCAGCTGTACGTCGCACTACAGGCCCAGGGTGGAAGCCGGAACGGCACCCAGGCGCTCCTCCTCGCGATGGCGCGGCTGTCGGAGGTCGACTGGGAAAGGCGGTGAACCGAGGGCGCCGTTAGGCGCCGGGGTCCTCCGGGCGACCGATGAGTTCGACCTTGTCCGCCACCGAATCGAAGAGTGCGGTCCGCTTCTTCACGAAGCTGCGGCCACCCAGGGCGACGCCCCCCACGCTGCCAATGGCGAGAATGAACAGCAGGACGGGCAACACCCAAACCGCATTCTCGAAGTCACCCACCGCGAGGAGTGCCGCAAGGAATCCACCCATGGCTCCGAACGAACCGCCGAGAGCCGGCCCGAGCCCGGTGATGGTCTTGGTACTCTGCGAGAGCGTCATCAACGTGCCGTCCTCCGTGGGCTCGAGCCTGACGGTGACGGGCATGCCTTCGCTTCCGATGTTCGCGGAAATCCATTCACGCACGTCTCCGAACTCGGCGGTCATCCCAGAGCGTCCGAAGGCCTCGCGGAAGACCGCCACCATCTGACCCCATTGCCGATCGGAGACGGACCCAGGCAGCATCCGCACCTCTTCGAGGCGGGTGGGAAGACCCATCCGGAAGTCCATTGCCGGCGACCGCTGCTTGAGAGCCAGCTCGCCCGCCGCCGCTTGCACGTAGTTCGGATCGATGCCGACCTCGTCGGCAATGGACTGGAGCTCCTCGAGACTGACTCCGCCTCCCGATCCGAGCTGCGCCCGCTCGGCTGCCTCCTGCCGTTCAGCCGCACGCGCCAGAATCTTCCGGGCGTCGTCTTCGCTGAAGCGGTCGTCCATCGCGTGGTCCAAGGCTGTTCGTCGGTTCCGGGCTGCCCGGAAAGAGTGTCGAAGGGAGCCGCCGGTGGGAAGACCGGATAGGCTCAACCCCCCGAGGGTTGGACAACGCCGCATGGACGGAGCCATCGTGGACGCCATGACCAAAGTTCCCAGACACCCCGTCGCCGGACTGGGCCGCGTCCTCGTCCTCGGGCTGGCCCCCCTGCTCCTCGTGGGATGTGCTC
>JABDLS010000110.1 GCA_013002885.1 Gemmatimonadota bacterium
GTGAAGCCGGCGCTCGTGCCCAGCGCGTCCAGTAGGGCCCGCCCGACCGGTTGGCGCGAGGCGAAGGACTCGTGGCGGCCCAGGATCATGCAGTTCACCACGATGAGGTAGACGAAGGCGCCCAGGGGTGGCGAGCCGGCCGGCGAGGAGCCGCGACACGGTGCGACGGGAGTGACGGTCACAAATAGAGGCCGGTTCGGCTCATGGTGGAGGCGGCGCGGAAGGCACGATACCCGTCGAACTTTGCGTCGCCCCGGATGAAGGCATGGTGAGGGCTACGTGAAGGCGGGTTCATGCGGTGTCAAGGTAGGATCCGCACCGCGGTGGCGTCGCTCGTTGGCCCGGGTCCCCGTCGCCCGCTCCCGTGAAGGGAGGTTCACAATCGGTTCACCCCTGCTTCACGGGCGCCCGGCCACCTTGAGATATGGGTCGCCCAGGCGGGCCCTGCGACGCCCCCGCCGGACCCCGCCGATCGTCTTAGACGCGACCCGGGGACGACCGAGGACGACAATGAGCAACCCCGAAGTGCAGGATCCCGTGTGCGGCATGCGTTTTGAGGCGCTCGCCCCCGAGACGAGGAGATCGACATGACCGACCATGAAGAGGCCCTCATCGATCGTCCCGACGCGGTCGATACGACCTGTCCCCACTGCCACCACGAGACGGGGTTGCCCCGCGGCGCGGAGCCGGTCCTTCCCGGAGGCCTGCGCCTGGACGAATTCCGCGTGCTCGTGCGGAACGAGTGGCGCCGCCGTCTCGGCCCCGACGCGTACGGGCGGAGCCATGTCGGCAGGATCGCCGCGACGCTGGCCGACCTGGCCGCCGACCCGGAGAGTGCCGGGGTGGACTCCCGCACCGTGCGTGACACCTACGTCCGTACCGCCCGGGAGGCCCTGGACGACATCCTCGACTACCCACCGCCTTCGACCATCCCCACCTGATCAGGAGGAGAACGATGAGCGCGACGTACAAGGTCCGGATTCCGGTTGTCGGGCTGGCGTGCGCCGGGGGTGATGCCATGGCCCTCGAGCGAAGGCTCGCCCGGGTGCGGGGAGCCTCCGGGGTCTTCGTCAACCCCGCCACCGAGGTGGTCTACGCCGAGGTGGAGAGCGAGGAGGTGGAGCAGGAGATCCGCCGTGGGGTGGAGGAGGCGGGGTACGCGGCACCGGGGCGGGTCGTGACGTCTCGCTCCGGGCGCTCTGCGGTGGCACCGACCCGTCAGCGCTCGTAGGGCCCCGTCAGGTGGAGTCGGCGGTTCTCACCGTAGGAACCGAGGACGGAGCCCGGGTGTCCGCCGGGCAGGTCCAGCGCCACCCGGAGAGTCCAAGCTTGTCCCACAGGCTCCTACTACGGGCGAAGCGGAGGAACCCAACCCGATTCCGTTACGTTCCGGATGCCCTCCGGCTCCACCGAGACGCATGCGAACGCCCGCGAGCGGTCTCGTGCGTCCCTATCGCCGCGTGAAGACGTTGTACAGCCAGGCGACGAGCCAGGCGACCGGGAAGGTGACGACGGCCGCCTCGACCATCCCGGCGATCGTGCCGAGCAGGGTGGGTCGGAAGAAGAGGTGCCAGCGCTCCATCATCTCCACCGCGCCCGTGTAGACCCCGATCCGGCCGAACAGTCCGAGGACGAGCATCACGGCGGCGGCGACGGTGGAGGCCGACGCGGCGAGCGCCATCGGGTCGAGGCGCCGGTCCGGCCCACTCCGTGTGTTCGAGTCCATTTCTGACGCTTCCGTCATGGCTCCTACTCCTTTCTGGTTCAGGGGACGATCACGAGCCGGGAGCGGGCGAGGCGACCGGAGCCCTCGTCGAATCGGCCTCCCCGCGGCGCCCGCCCCCGTGGAAGGTGGCCAGGAAGATGCCGCCCAGCGCGAGGGCCAGCCCCCACGCCTGTCTCGACGACACGGTGTCCTCCAGGAGGATGCGTGCGAGGAGGAACCCCGCCACGGGCACCATGAACATGAACCCGGCCAGCCGGGATACCGGCTCCCGCTGGACGAGCCAGTACCAGAGGGCGAGCCCGACGGCCGTCCCGGGGAGGGCCAGGAAGGCGAGCGCCGAGGTGAACGTCACCGTCCATCGAATGGTACCTTCGCCGTACAGGACCGAGATCGCCAACAACGGGGCGGCGCCCAGTGTGAGCTGCCACCCCGCCACGGAGAGCAGGGCGCGACCGACGCGAAGATGCTTCAGGAGAATCGTCTCCGCGGCGGCTCCCAGGGCCACGGCGAGAGGGAGGGTTACCCCGACCACGTTTCCGGCGGTGGTCCCGCCGGCGGGCCAGGCGATGAGGCCGACCCCCAGGGTCGCCAGGCCGAGCGCCCCGCCGCTCCGCCATCCGATGCGCGCGCCCAGCAGGGGTGCTCCGAGCAGCACGAGGAAGATCGGTCCCGTGTTGGCCAGGACCGAGGCGAGCCCCGGGCCCACGCGCTGTGGGCTGAGGAACATGGCGGCGTACTGGATGGCCAGGACGCCCCCGAGCACCGCGGTCCAGGGCCGGAGCCGCGGAGGAGGTAGCAGTCCGTACCCCAGCGCCCCTGCCGCAGCCAGGAGGGCGAGTCCCGCGAACAGGGCGCGGAGTCCTGCGAACCGGAGGGCCGGAGCGAACGGAAGTCCGACCTCGATGGCGATGAAGCAGCCGGCGTATGCCAACGCCACGAGGCCCGCGACGGCGGCGCGCCGGACCCTCATGACTCTGACGCCGGCACTGAATCGGACCCGGGGGCTTTCACGTGGCCCGGACGAAGTGCCGACGGGGGGTTCCCCGGCGGGTCAGCACCATCTGGTGGACCTGGAGGTGCCGTGCACGGAAGCCGCCTGCGCAG
>JABDLS010000111.1 GCA_013002885.1 Gemmatimonadota bacterium
ACCTTCTGGGCGAGCTTGCCGTGGATCGTCTTGATCTCGGCGATGTCGTCGGCCTCGGCGTGCTGGAGGCTCCAGAGGGTCCCGAAGCGATCCACCACGGCGTCGATGCGCTTGGGCCCGAGGCCCGGAACGTCTTTTCGACGCAGCTCCCATGCGAGACGCTCACGCTCGAGCTCCCAACCGATGGCCTCCATGTTGCTCACGTCGTGACCGGCGTCCTCGAGCTCGGCAAGGAGCCCGAGCCACGCCTCGTGATCCCACCCCTCGGGGTGAGCTTCGATGAAGGTCTGCAGTTGCTTCTCCATTCGTATCTCCTGCGGTCGTTCTGATTGTGAATTCAAGGGGCTCGGCCGAGCCCGACTGCCTCCCGGCCGAAGCTTCCTCAGCCGTGCGTGTAAGATAACGATGCAAGGGTCGATCCAAGATGGGGTGACGGGCGCGTCACGATTCTGTCAACGTCTTCAAAGCTGTCCACGGTGTTGCGACATTCCCGCCCGTGAACGCACTGGACACGATATCTGATGCAGCCATGAAACCTGCCCTAGAAAGCATACCAGCCCTTCCCTCCGCCATTGCTGGCCTTCCGGACATCGCCATGAACCTGGCGTGGTCCTGGAACCGGGATGCCCACGAGCTTTTCGAGCGCATCGATCCGGTTCTCTGGGCCAAGACCCGGGACGATCCCGTTCGGCTTCTCCAGGACGTGGACCCGGCTCGCCTCGAGGCCGCCGCCGCCGACCCGGGCTTCGTCGCCTTGTACGACGAGGTCCACGATGGTCTCTCGCACCTGAGCGCCGACAAGGGAACGTGGTTCCGCCAGACGTATCCCGGCTCCGACTCGGGCCCGGTAGCCTACTTCTGCGCCGAGTTCGCCGTCCACGACTCCATCCCCATCTACTCCGGAGGTCTTGGAATCCTGGCTGGTGACCACCTGAAGAGCGCGTCGGACATGGGCATACCCATGGTGGGCGTTGGCCTCATGTACACCCGGGGCTACTTCGACCAGCACTTCGACGCCGAAGGCTGGCAGATCAACGAAGATGAGGAGTTCGACCCCGCCCGCATGCCCCTCAGCCGTCTCCACGATCCCGACGGTTCGGGCCTCGCCACGGTGAGCATCGAAGGGCGCGATGTCGCATTAGGTGCGTGGGAGATGATGGTCGGGCGAACCCGGCTCCTCCTTCTCGACTCCGATCTGGCGGTGAACGATGAGGCCGATCGACCCCTCACGAACCGCCTCTATGAGTCGGGCGAGGAGCTGCGCCTCAAGCAGGAGATCATCCTCGGAATCGGTGGCGTTCGCGTTCTGCAGGCACTGGGAGTGACGCCGGCGTGCTGGCACGCCAACGAGGGTCATGCCGCTCTCATGATGATGGAGCGGGCGCGACAGGCCATCGAAGCTGGCGCCGACTTCGACGGTGCGGTGGCGGGCGTACGAGCCCACTCCGTGTTCACCACCCACACTCCCGTCCCGGCGGGTCACGACAACTTCTCCTTCGCCCAGGTGGAGTCGATCCTCGGCCCCTTCTGGGAGCTCATGGGGATCGACTCCCGACGGTTCATGGACCTGGGTCTGGCCGACGAGACGGGGCCCGATCGATTCCACATGACCGCCGTCGCCATCCGTCTCGCCCGCTTCGTGAACGGCGTGTCGGAGAAGCACGGGGCGGTGACGCGGGCGATCTGGGGCTCCATGTGGGGCGGGCGCGAGTCGGACGACGTGCCGATCGGGGCGGTAACCAATGGCGTCCACACGTGGACGTGGATGTCGCGTCCCGTGCAGAACCTCCTCGACGAGCAACTCGGGGAGTGGTGGACCCACCGAGTGGAGAAGTCCGACGTGTGGGACAAGGTCCTGGCGATGCCCGCCGACGAGGTCTGGCGAGTCCGACAGGAGATGAAGCGCCGTGCCTTCCGCTTCCTGGTCGAGCAGGCGCGGGACCGTTGGCAGGGTGTGTGGGGCAAGGCGCGGCACCTGGTCGCCTCGGGACCTCTGCTCGATCCGGAAGTCCTGACCCTCGGGTTCGCCCGTCGTTTCGCCACCTACAAGCGTGCGGATCTCCTGGTCCGAGAGGAAGAGCGCCTGCTGGACCTCATCACCGACGATCGTCGTCCCGTGCAGATCATCTTCTCGGGCAAGGCGCATCCTGCCGACGACCACGGCAAGCGGATCCTCCAGCGCATCTACAAGCTGTCCCACGATCCCCGGTCGGCCGGCCGGGTGGCGTTCGTCCAGGACTACGAGATGCACGTCGCAAAGAGGCTCTTCGGTGCCGTGGACGTCTGGCTGAATCTCCCCCGCGTTCCCCGTGAGGCGTCGGGAACCAGCGGCATGAAGGCGGCCCTGAACTTCGTCCCGCAGTTCGGTACCATGGACGGTTGGTGGGCCGAGGGATACACGGGGAAGAACGGATGGGCCATTCCCCTGGCTCCCGACCTGGACGACCCGGACGCCTGGGACTGGAGCCACACGTTCGACCTCCTCGAGAACGATGTGGTGCCCCTCTTCTACGAGCGCACGAGCGCCGGCATCCCCATGGGTTGGGTCGACATGATGAAACAGTCCCTCTGGATCGCCGGTCGGGACTTCACCACCGGTCGGATGCTCAGGGAGTACGCCACGAAGTACTATGTGCCGGCCATGTCGGGCGTCGAGGGTGACGACCCACCCGCCTGACGCGGGATCGGCCGTGGCGCCGACCTCCCGAGCCGGCGATTTCGCGCGCTACTCGGTGTGCAGCCCCATGAGCTCGGGCACGTACTTGTGGAGCATGTTGCGCCACGTCGGCCAGTCGTGGATCCACTCGGAGCCCCATGAGTCGACCCGATTGGGTATGCCCTTGGAGCCGAGGATTTTCGCCACCCGCCACGACTCGGAGATGTCCTCGGCTTCGCCCTCACCCGATGCCAGCAGGATGAAGCGCGACCGGAGTTGATCCAGGTGGGGGCCCTGAAGGTCCGCAAGATGATGCACCGGCGAGGCCTCGTAGAACTCCTTCGTGATGGGTGCTTTCAAAAACCGCTCGAGGTGGTAGGTCCCGCTCATGCAAAGGGCGTGAGTGAAGTCGCCGGGAAACCGGCAGATGGTGGCAAGAGCGTTCAGGGCACCGATGGACGAGCCTCCGACGACGATGCCGATGTCGTCACTCTGGCAGTCCGTCCGGATTGCGGGGACCAGCTCCTTGCCGATGAACTCCAGGAACCGGTTCCACAGCCACATTCTGTGCTGGGGCGACCCTTCCTGGGTGAGCATGGCCCGTCCCGCGATGGAGTCGCAGGAGTAGACCTTCACCTGCCCGGCCTCGAGGTACTCCGAAAGGGTGTCGATGACGAGGAAACGCTCGATCTCTTCTGCGTCGCCGCCGGCGGTAGGGAAGATCAGGAAGGGTGTGCCGACTTCCCCCCAGCGGGCGACGTTGACCTCGCGTTCCAGGCGGTCCGAGTACCACGAGTCGGTCTTCTTCATGTGCTGAAGGCCTTCATGTCGTGAACGCGCCTTCCTCATCGCACCACGACTGGATCCGGTCGAAGAAGACCCCGGTGTACTCCTCGACCTCGTGCTCGGGAAACAAGGAAGCCGTCTTCTGTCGCACGGCGTCGCGGCATGCATCCGTCCTGAACCACTCCACTGCGACCTCGTCGAGATGGGCCAGGTGGGTGGCGCAAAACTCCTCGAACGCCTCGGTCTTGAACCGGCGGTGTACGATGGGCACCAGGGCATCGAGACGCTCTCGCATGGTCATCCCTTCCTCCACCGCCTGGAAGTAGCGGGGCCAGCCCATGGGGAGCTGCTTCCGGAGCGTGGTCGCCGCATAGATCGACCAGCGCAAGTTGGCGAGGATGATCCACGGGAAGTGGTAGTGCAGCGACGTGACTTGCGAGTCCGGGCACGGGTTGGCGTAGTCGATGGGGTACCAGACCCCGTCCTTGTGGATGACTTCGCAGGAGTTGAAGTCCCAGGCGAAGAACCCGTTGATGACCAGGGTCATGTCGCGAATGAGGGAGTACTCGTCATCGTCGATGAAGCCACGAGTCATCGTGTATCGGTCGTGCAACGGCGCTTCGAGGTCGTATAGCACGCATCGGGTCTGGGGCCCGAGGCCTACGCACCGCACGAAGCGGTCGAAGTCATCCACGCCCTGCTGGAGGTGCATGACGGCCGTGCCGCTTTCCTCGTATGCCCGGACCAACTCCTTCGCGTTCTGGATCCGGCTCACCGCGCGCCAGCCCCCTCCGTCGTACGGCTTCATGAAGAGGGGGTAGCCCACCTTCTCTCCGATCTCCTCGAGATTGAAGTATCGGGCGTAGCTCTGGAGCGTATGCCGGAGATCACCCTCCCACGTTTCGTACTCCTTGGGGGGAATGAGCCACGTCTTGGGGATGGGGAACCCGAGGCGGATCATGGCGCAGTACGTCGTCAACTTCTCCATGGACTGGACCGACCACGGGTTGTTGAAGACGTAGACGTCGTCGAGGAGGATGGCCTTCTTGATCCACTCGCGCCGCGGGTTGTACCAGTGGGTCAGTCGGTCGATGACGAGGTGATGCGGGACATGCTCTTCGAGGTCGAACGGATCGATCTTCAGCCGATCGACTTCGAAACGCACGGTGTCGCCCTTCCAGGGAATGGCGAGGTCGAGTTCGTTCAGGATCTCGGTGTACGCGATGGGCCAGCAGATGTCTGCGCCCAGCGAGAGGCCGATCTTGCGCGTCACTTCTGCCATCGGATCTCCAAGGGAGGGCCGTGCTTGCGAGGGGGCGGTCTGGTTGCGGGCATCAGAGGTACACCCACCACTGGGGCCCTGGAAAGAGGAAGGCCAGACCTTGCCTGAGCCGATCCCGCCAGTTCTCCCAATTGTGACCGTCTCGGGCTTCCACGTAGCGCACGTCCATGCCGGTACGCTCCAGGACGGGTACGAGGGAGCGGTTCTCGTAGATGAGCGACTCGTGCACGCCGCAACTCACGAAGACGCGCTCGCTCACCGGGAAGGGGTCGGCTCGGTACCGGTTCACCATCTCGGCGATGGGATCGAAGACGGGCCCCCGGTCGTGGTTGCCGATGTCGCTGAAGGCGAACGAGCCCGATTGCAGGATGAGACGCCCGAAGGTGTCGGGATAGCGGATGGCCGTGGAGAGCGACGCGACGGCCCCGAGGCTGGCTCCCATGAGGCCCCTGCCCGACGGTTCTCCGACCAGGGGTAGCTCGCTCTCCAGCGAGGGGACCAACTCCTCGGCGATGTAGCGTGCGTGCTCTTCCGAGTCGCGGTATTGCTCGATGCGATTCGGAGGCTCCGTCATCGCCACAACGAGACCCGGTATGTCGCGCCGATGGATGAGGTTGTCGAGGACAGTGGTGAGGTTGGCGTAACGGTCGTACTCCGAGCCATCGTGGACCACGAGGAGTGGATACCTGCGCGTTTCCCGATAGCGTGCGGGCTTGTAGAGCTTGATCTGGCGCGCCCCGCCCAGGGCCCGACTCTGGAAGAGGCGGTCCTCCACCGTCCCCTTTCGCACCGATGGATCGTCGTGGATCCAATCGGGGACTTCGTAGCCCGCCGCATGGCAAACGGAGTTGGCGCCGAAGGGGTCCCTGGCGAGCCGTTGGTTGAAGGGGTCGGGGACAAGGCGTGTTTCCTGGCCCTTCGTCACCTGGAACTTGTACTCGACCCGCGAGCCTTCCGGCAGGTCGATGATGTGGTACCAGAGGTCGGTGCCGGGGACCCGAACCAGCGGGACCGCCGTAGGCAGCCCGTACACCCAGTGTCGAAGGGCCACCGCGTCCAGGTCGCCGCGAAAGACGAACGTGACTTTGGTCCCCTCCACAAGCGGGACGTCGCGACCGTCGAGAAACGCCTCGATCTCCCCGTCCGTAGGCACGTTGCCGAAGATCAACTCGCCAATGGCGAGCCCTCGGGGGTCGATGGTGCCCACCTCCGTTTCCAGCTGATCCATGGCGGGCCTCATGCAGCCTCTGCCCACGGCTCGAGCTTGCCGTCGATCTTGACGACCCGACTGCTTCCGTGGCCAGTGAGGGTGGACCCGTCCCAGTCGAGACGGTCCCCGGGATCGAGGAGCGCACAGCGCGCCGGTGCCATTCGCAGAGCAAGTCGTCGCATGCGTGGGACGTCGTTCAGGCGCAGCCTTGTGGAGGGATCGGAGATGGCCACGAGGCCAGGGACGAGACCGAAGCCGGGAAGGCCGATCTCGGCATTCCCCCGGCCGATTGCGGGGGAGTCGTTGTAGAGAACCACCCGATCGCACAGTACCATGGCGCCGGCGGCGCGACCGATGACCGTTCGGCCCTCGAGGTCATCGATCAGGTCGAACAACCCGATTCGGTTGTGTATGACGGCTGCGTGCCCACCCTCGATGACGACGGCCGAACAGCCCGCGAGCTCGCTGCGGACCTCTTCGCGCCGTCGGTGGACGGCCGGACGTTCGGCTGGCCGCATGCGCTCGCCATACTCCGCCTGCACCTCGCGTATTCGTTCCAGGTGATGCGCGTCGAGCCGGTGGATGGCGTCGAGGGCCGCGGTGCGCTCGGGACCTATGAGGCGTTCCGGCCCCTCCATGTCCAGGAGCTCCATCCACGCTTCGGCCGCTCGATCGAGCTGGCGGGAGTACAACTCCCGGATTCGGCGAAGGTCGGACTGCATGCTGCGGTGGGCTTCGCGCAACTCGGGATCTTCTTGCCAGATGGCCTCTGCTCGTTCGTAGAGGCGGAGCGGCACGATGCGGTCCCCCAGCTGGCTTCGCATGCCATCGAGGTCCGACTCCCATTCCTGCCATCCGGCCGTGATGACCGCGATGTGGCCCTCGAGCTCCAGCTCGGCGACGAGGGCTCCGAGGGGGAGAGCCTCGGACCAGGGACCCAGAAGGACCACGCGGCTCACGAGGCGAGCACCTTGAGCGTCTCGCCGACATCGTTCAACATTCCGCGAAGCGTGTCGTAGTCGGGGTGGCGCATCCGAACCCATGCGTTCGCCAGGTAGCCCGCTTCGACGGGCTGAGTGGGCGTCCCTTCCGGTGGCAGGTTGGCATCGATGATCCAGTCGCCGTATCGGTTCTGGATCTCCTGAGCCCCCTCGTAGCCAGAGATGCGTCCGTCCTGATCGGGCCGAAGGGCGATCATGCCCCCGGCGTACTTCCCTGACGCCTTCCGACCGGTACGTCCATGCAGCACGGCCATGGCCCACTCGTAGTAGATGTCGATCTCGTTGGCGGCGGAGTAGACGTCCCACCATCGAACACCGGGCGGCCGACATCCGATCTCCGAGAAGCGCAGGCCCTTGGGGCCGTAGAACCACTCCATGTGGGTCGGCGCCGTGTCGATACCCAGGGCCCGGTTCACCTTGCGACCCATTTCCAGCACCTCCTGGTACGACGGTGCGCTGGCGATGCGGTTCGTGGTGACGATCTGGGGCGAGATCCACCGGGTCCTCATGGCTTCGAGGACGTTCGGGTAGTAATGGGAGATGAACTCGTGGGCGACGCTGCCCCCGATGGTGATGGTGTCGTAGAAGCCCTCGTGGCCTTCGATGAACTCCTCCACCGCGACGTTGCCGCCGTGCCCGACGCCCATGGCGTCGAGGGCGCGTCCCAGCTCTTCGTCGTCGCCGACTCGGGCCGTGCCCGACGCTCCGGCACCGGCTCGAGGTTTCACGATGAGGGGGTAGCCTGTGTCGGCGGCAAAGGAACGGATCTCCTCGCGGTCGTCGCTGCCGATCGACTGGGCACAGGGGACACCGGCCTCGCGGAGTGCTTCCTTCATTGCCGGCTTGTCCCGGCAGAGCCATGTCGTCCTCACGGACGTGCCGGGAATACCGAGAGCCTCGCGGACCTGAGCCGCAGCGAGGGTGTGGGCCTCGATAGTGGCTTCCAGGCGCTGCACCGGGAGGCGTTGATGGACTGCCCTCACGATCTCGATGATGCGCGGCGCGTCGACTACTGACCTCACCTGCTCGTAGTGGATCATCCACTGCCGCAGGTCGGCGTCGAGGGCCTCCTTGGGGCGCTCCCCGATGCCCGTCACCTTGGCGCCTGCCTCGTGGAGTGCCCGGACGAACTGTTTCTGGTTGGCCGGGAAGGTCGGCTCGATGAAGACCGCGTGCATGGGTTCAGGGCCTCTGAGTGGGGGGCGGGAGGCTGGGGTACGCTGATTTGAGGGGATGGCAAAGATAGCGACTCGCTGGGTGGCAGCTACCGCGCACGTCGGGTCCCGATACCTTTCACGCTCCTCGACCGACGTGCTCATCGAGCCGCTGGATTTCATGAAAACCGTCGTCTTTGTCGCTCCGTACTTCGCCGAGACCACACTGCGTTTCGTCAGTGCCGTGTCGCGGGTGGAGGGAGCACGCACCACACTCGTGAGTCAGGACGCGCCGGAGAAGTTGCCGCCTGAGCTCCGCGGGCGACTTCACGGTGCCGTCCGGGTGTCGGACGGGTTGGACCCGGACGCCCTTTCGGAGGCGGTCACGGCCATCGGTCGGGTCAGCGGGGGGGTGGACCGGCTCCTCGGTACACTGGAAGAGCTCCAGGTACCGCTGGGTCATGTCCGCGATCGGCTCGGACTCCAGGGGATGGGTGCGGAAGTCGCCGAGAACTTTCGGGACAAGGCCCGGATGAAGCGCATTTTGCGCGATGCCGGGCTTCCGTGTGCGCGGCATGCTCTGGTCCGGTCGTCCGACGAGGCGTCGTCCTTCGTGCGGGCGGTAGGGTACCCGGTCATCGTGAAGCCTCAGGCGGGCTCCGGGTCCCGAGGCACCCATCGCCTCTCCACCGACGAAGACCTCGAGGGCTGCCTCCGCTCCATGCCGCCGACCCCCGGACGTCCGCTCATGATGGAGGAGTTCGTCGTCGGCCACGAACACTCCTTCGACTCCATCTCACTTGGCGGAGAGATGGCCTGGCACTCCATCAACGACTATCTGCCGGCAGCCTTGGACGTGGTTCGCGAGCCCTGGATCCAGTGGGCCGTCGTCCTCCCCCGCGAAGTGGACGATCCGCGATACGACGGCATCAAGTCAGTGGCTGCGGATGCCCTCAGGGCCCTTGGCATGGACACGGGTATGAGTCACATGGAGTGGTTTCGACGTCCGGATGGCAGTGTGGCCATCTCCGAAGTCGGTGCCCGACCGCCGGGGGCCCGCTTCGTCCATCTCATTTCTTGGGCTCATGACTTCGATCTCTTCCGGGCGTGGGCGGACGTGATGGTCCACCATCGCTTCGAGCCGAGGCCGAGGCCCTATGCAGCCGGCGCCGCTTACCTCAGGGGGCAGGGGAAGGGCAGGGTAGCTCGGGTCACCGGACTCGAGGAGGTCCTCGCCGAACTCGGATCGATCGTCGTGGAGCGCCGTCTGCCGGAGGTGGGCCAGGCACCGTCCGGGACCTACGAGGGTGAGGGGTACGTGATCGTTCGTCACCCGGAGACCGAGGTCGTACGTCGGGCCCTCGGGCGGATCGTTTCTACTGTGCGTGTGGAACTGGAGTAGCTCATGAACGTTCTCATGTTCTCACCCGGATTCCCGCGGGAGATGCGGTACTTCACCCGGGGGCTCGCCGAGGTGGGAGCCAACGTCATCGGCCTGGGTGACCAGCCCGAGGCAGCCCTGGAAGAGCCCGCCCGTTCGGCGGTCTCCATGCACGTCCAGGTCCGATCGTGGCTCGACGAGGAGGCCATTCTACGCCAGGTCGCCGAAGTGGCCGGGAAGGTCCCCATCCATCGGGTGGAGTGCCTTTGGGAGCCGTACATGGTTCTCGCGGCCCGCATCCGGGAGATGCTCGGTCTACCCGGAATGACCGTCCAGCAGACCATCCCGCTCCGGGACAAGGAGATCATGAAGCGGGTGCTGGACGGGGCGGGAATCCGGACGCCGCACCACTACAGCGCCACGACGGCTGGTCAGGTGGTCGAGGCCGCCGAGACCATCGGCTACCCCGTCATCGTGAAGCCCATCGACGGTGCCGGCTCGGAGAACACCCACCGTGTCGAGTCGCGGGAACAGCTCGACCTGATCCTCCCCTCGCTCCGATCCGTGAAGGAAGTGAGCGTCGAGGAGTTCGTGGAGGGCGAGGACATGACGTACGAGACCATCTGTATCGATGGCGACATCCACCACTACAGCATGTCGACGTATATCCCCCGCGCTCTCGACATGAAGTCCAACGAATGGATCAGCCCTATCACGCTGGTCTACCGGGATCCCGACGACCCGTCGCTCGCTGCGGGGAAGGCCATGGGTGAAGCGGTCATCGAGGCTCTGGGTTTCCAGACCGGGTACACCCACATGGAGTGGTACCGGACCGCCGACGGTGAGGCCATCTTCGGTGAGATCGGCGGCCGGCCGCCGGGTGCGTACCTGGTGGATCTCATCAACTACGCCGCCGACATCGACAGCTATACGGGGTGGGCGGAGGCCGTGGTCCATGGTCGCTTCACCCAACCCGTGCAGCGGAATTACAACGCCGCGTGGATCTTCAAACGGGCACGCGGCCGGGGCCGCATCCAACGTTACGAGGGGCTCCACACCCTCATGTCGGAGATCGGTCAGCACGTCGTCGCCCTGGACCTCAACCCCATCGGCTCACCCCGTCGCGACTGGCGGAAGGTCCTGGTGGGCGACGGTATGGTCATCGTGCGTCACCCCGACCTGCAGACCACCATCGACATGGCTGGGCGGGTGGCGAGCCAGTTGGAGATCGTGGCGGGGTAGATGGGCGCGACCCGCCTGAGTTCTTGAGGCGCGCTCGCGCCTGCTTCTCGAAAAGAGGTACCTCAGGGCTGTGTGGGTCCCAGTCGCTCCAGCGCCGCGTCCGCCTCTGCGGCACCTGGGTGGCCCTCGTCGGCTTCCCGGTAGTTTCGCGCGATTGTGGTCCACAGCTCACGCGCGACAACTCCGTTGCCGGACTCCTCGGCCATGGCGGCGGCGCGAGCCAGGGCGACGGACCGGAAACTGGCCCGCGTCAGCAGCTGATACCAGCGTAATGCGTCTTCCGTGCGGCCGACCTCCTCGTTGGCCATGGCGAGCCAGTACCGGGTCATCTCGTCGCCCACGCCGTTGGTCAGGCCTTGGCCCTCTTCCAGCGTGCGCCGGGCGGCTACGGGGTCTCCGTCGAGGAGTTGGCGGTAGCCCATCAGCGCGGTTTCGATGGAGTTCGGAAAACGTGACTGGATCTCGTCTCCGCCTTCCCGCAGTTCGAGGGTCGCAGTCCGGGCCTCCACGACCATCGCTTCGTGGTCAGCCCAGTTGCCCTCATCGGCTGCCAGGGCACCCCGCCACAGCGTGCATCCGGCGCCCGGCTCACAGGCACGCACGATCGGCAGGAGGTCACCCACATCCACATTGGTAAAGGTGTGGAAGAGGTAGATCGTCTGGGGGCTTGGGCCACCCGGGATGGAGTCGCGCACGAGCGACTCGCCCTTCTCCCACTGGCCGGTACTGATGGTCCATCTGGCCCGGCCTCTTGCCCACCCGACCTCTCCGGTGCGGCCGTGCATGTAGTCGGCCACCTCCATGGTGCGGACGGCGTCAGGCATGTCGAGGCCGTAGGTCCCCCAGAATATGCCCTGCTGCTGATCGGAGAGGCGGTCGAGGTCGGTCCACCCTCGGGCGAGGGCCTCGTCGTCTCCCAGGTACAGTGCGTAGGCTACATCGTGCATCCCCTGGAGGACGTCCGTTTCGGAGAAGCTGCCGTACTGATCCATGTAGCGCGCCGCCTTCACCGTATCACCGACGGCGATGGACCGATCGATGGCGTGCACGTAGTAGGGCGCGAAGCTCGGATCGAGCTCGATGGCCCTTTCGATGGCTTCCAGGGCGTCGGCTGCGCTGGCCCGGGTGGCTTCACCCATGTGGATGTAGAGCTCAGCCAGCATGAACCAGGCTTCCGGGTCGTCGGGGTACTTCCTCACCGCGGCCTCGAGGGGTTCGAGGTGCGAGAGGTCGCCGGTGTAAAGAGCGTTCCCCGCGGTCACGATGACCTCGTTCCGGGGACTGAGCCGATCCTTGTGCTGGATGGAGAGGGCGCCCAACTCGATGGCGCGCTCGCTCCCGATATCTTCGAGCCAACCGTAAGCGTCGGAGATCCGGAAGAGGGCGAGGGCGAAGGTCGAGTCTTCCTCCAGCGCCCGCTCGTAGGCCTCCACCGCCTGAGGGAACTCGGCTCGGCGGTAGTACCGTTCGCCCTCGAGATAGGCGCGGAGAGCCGGTACCGAGGCCGTGGTGAGGTCAGCGAGGTTCCGAGCGGTCGCAAGGTCCTCCCCACCACCCGAGAGGAGCTGCCGCATGGTCTCGAGGGACAGATCGTCGATGAGCTTCATGGGATCCGACTGCGACCCTTGCACCTGACCCTGACCGACCTCCTGACCGTTGCCGAGGTCATAAATCGAGGTAACCAGCCGAAGGTCTCCACCCACGCCGCGCGCGCTCCCGATGACCGCGTAACGGGCTCCCGTCGCCCCGGCGATGCGCAGGGACGCGTTCAGGTCGGGTGACGATGATTCGTCCACGGCCTCCCGCCAACGCGCGAGGACCGTTCTGGAATCGATGGCCCGGAAGCCCCCCATTCCGTCGAGGTTGGTGGAGAGCAGATCGACCATGCCCTCGCCCCAGAAGGCATCGTCCTCCACGCCACTGACGGTGAAGGGCAGAACCGCGATCCCCTCGGCGGCGTCCGTAGCGCCCGCTTCGGTGGGACCCAGGAAGGAAGGACCTCCTGTAAGGCCGACGTACAGCCCCGTGCCACCGAAGAGGAGGGACAGCGCGACGACGCCTCCGAGGATGGCCCGTCCCCACGTGAGGGCGGGCAGGCGGCCGGCCTTCAGGCTCTCGACGGCCTGTCCCGGGGCGATCTCCCAATCCGTCGGCCGCTCCCCTGCCTCTTCGGCGGCCGTGGTCGAGGGAAGCGACTGCACCCAAGCCGTAGCGAGGATGATGACCAGCCCCACGAGGAGGAGGATGATGGTGACGGGCGACACCCACTCCGGAAGCGAAAGCGCTTCGGTGAGGGTGTCCGCGACCTGGAGTACCGCCCAGGACGCGCCGAGATACACGATGAGGACCTGAACGATGCGGGCGCGCCGCAGCCGATCCCATAGAGGGGGCGATGTCATTGCGGGAATGTATCCGGGGGTAAGGACCCCGGAAACCCTTGTATGGGGCGGTCAGCCAGGGCCTGGGGCCCCCGGCAGCCCGAGTCGTGCCACCAACTCCTGGAATCGCGGATCGTCTCGCATGGGATCGAAGATCGGGTCGATGGCGAGCGACGGGCTGTTGGTTGATCCCTCGTCCATGGCATGTCCCAGGTACCGTATCGCCTCGTCGTGCATCCCTGCCCGGGTGTAGAGTGTTCCGATCTGCCACTCCGAGACGTCTTGTCCCGCGTTGCGTCGTTCCACGAGTACGTCCGCTGCCGCGCGCAGGGCCTCCGGGTAGCCACCCCGCTCGTACCCTGCGTCCAGAGCGGCCAGCGCGACCGTGTCGCCGCGCCCGCGATAGAAGTCACGGGTGCTCTCGATGGCCAGTGAGTCCTGCCCAAGGAGGTGGTACGTGGCTCGCAAGGTCGAGACGACGAATGACGGCGCGCCCGGTAGATCCCGCGCGAACGTGAGCACCGACTCGGCTTCCTCATACCGATGCAGGGCGTTCAACGACTGTCCGTGGAGGCCCAGGACCGTGGGGTCGTACGGCGCGGAATTGGCCGCCCGCACGGTTTCACGCTCAGCTTCCTCTCGGCGACCGAGGTAGAGCAGCAACTGGGCGAAGTAGGCCCGCGTGAGTTCGTCGTTCGGGCGCTCGTCGAGGCGTGTCAGGAAAGCGCGTTCCGCATCCCCCCAGCGCGCGTCGGGCCAGTCCCACCAGGTCGCCTCCAGGGCGAGTGTACGTTGGTCGACATCCTGGATCGGCGCGAGTTCAAGAACGGAGTCGCGTTTGGCGCGGGCCGCGTCGCCCGAGATGAAACCCTCCTGAGCCCGCAGCCCCCAGTTCCCGGCGAGGCCGATCCACCCTTCTGCGGACATGGAGTCCCGGGCGATGGCACGTTCGAAGAAACGGTCGGAGGCTTCCAGGCTCTCCCGAGTGATCTGGAAGGCAGCGTAACGACCCTGGAGGAGGAGCTCGTACAGAATGGGGTCGACGTCCGTGGCTTCGGCTAGGGCCGCGCGCGTGTCGGGGCTCAGCTCCGCACCCGTCTGATCGGCGATCTCCAGGGTGATCCTGTGGAGGAGGGTCAGGACGTCGTCCTGGGCCCCGGAGAAGGACTCGGTCCAAATGGGCTCCATCGTGGCGCCGTCGACGAGGCTTACATCGACCCCCAGGTTGGGTCCGATGCGCTCCACCGAGCCTTCGACCAGAGCATCGACACCGAGCTCAACCGCGATCTCTGCAGGCGACAGGCCGCGGCCCGCCAGCACCCGCGTGGCCGATGGATTCAATACGCGCAGGCCGGCCCTCTGCATCTCTTCGACGAGGTCCTCGAATACACCGCGGACGTAGAAGTCTTCGCGCGAATCGCCCGATCCGTTGCCCAGTGGCATGACGGCCAGTCGCTCGTACGTCACCCCCCCGACGCGCCCACTCAGCCACATCCCGGTTGCCACCAGTAAACCCGCAACCACGGCTGCTCCCACCGTTCGCCCAAGCTGCCCGATGCGGCGTCGCCGGCGGCCTCGGGCCACCGCGTGGTCCGTGGTGGCAGCCGTGAGCTCCTGCATGAACTCGTCCGCGGTCGAGTATCGCTCGTCGGCGTCGACCTCCAGGGCGCGCCTGAGGACGGACCACACGCTGTGTGGCACGTTCGGGTTCGAGGCAGTGGCGGGAAGGTCACCGACGAGCTTCTTGGCCATGGTGGCCTGAGGCGTGGCCGCCTTGAAGGGTGTGTGGCCCTCCAACATTTCGTGGACGACGCACCCCAGCGCGTACACGTCGGAGCGGGCGTCGACGGGCAGGTCCTCGGAGAGCTGCTCGGGGCTCATGTAGGCGAAGGTGCCGACGGACGTCCCGGTGCGCGTCAGGGTGTCGAGGTTCGCCTCCGACATGGCCTTCGCGATGCCGAAATCACAGACCACGGCGTGGCCGGCCTGGAGGAGAATGTTCTCCGGTTTGATGTCGCGGTGGACGAGCCCCTGCCCGTGGGCGTAGGAGAGAGCGCTGGCCATCTCGCGGGCGTGGCCGATGGCGCGGTCCTGATCGAGGTGGCCCTCCCGCTCGAGGACGTCCCGGAGAGACTCGCCATCGATGTACGGCATGACGAAGTACCGCAGGCCATCGGCCTCGCCCGAGTCGTGGAGAGCGAGGATGTTGGGATGGTTCAGTCGGGCGGCGGTTTCGATCTCTCGGGCGAACCGCTCCTCGCCCACGGCTTCGGCAACGTCCGTATCCAGAACCTTGATCGCCACCGGCCGATGGTGTTTGACGTCCTCCGCAAGGTAGACGACGGCCATACCACCGCGGCCGATCTCGCGCTCGACGCGGTACTGCCCCTCGAGGGCCTCGTTCAGGCGGTCAACCACGCTTGGGCTCATGCTTCTAGGCTACGGAGCTTTAACGGATCCCGTAAGGGACTCGCGGCCCGACGCTGGGCTAAGAGCGGACCGGTCCGCCATCCTTGGCCGCCTGACGGAACACGATTACGGAAAGGGGTGGAAGCGTCAGCTCGACGTACTGATCCCGTCCGAGGTGCGGCTCGTCCGTGGTAGGAAAGGTCTCCGCATCGAGTGTCCCACCTCCCCCGAAGCGCTCCGCACCCGAATCCAGCACGACTTCGTAGTCGCCCGGGTACGGCACCGCCAGTCGATATCCCTCCCACGCCATGGGCGTGAAGTTGCACACCACCACCAGGAAGTGCTCCCACTCTGGCGACCACCGGAGATAGGCGATGGTGGTTCGGTCGGGGTCGTGACAGTCGATCCACTCGAAGCCGCCGCTCGTGAAGTCTGTGCCGTGAAGCGCCGGTTCTTCGGCGTAGAGTGCGTTCAGCGAGGCCACCCACGATCTCACGCCCTTGTGCATGGGCTCCTCGGCCAGAGCCCAGTCCAGAGATCCGTGATCGTCCCACTCGTCCCACGTCGCGAGCTCCGACCCCATGAACAAGAGCTTCTTACCCGGGTGGGTCCACATATACCCATAGAGAAGCCGGAGGCTCGCGAAGCGGTCGAGGGTCGACCCCGGCATCTTTCGGAGCATGGATCCCTTGAGGTGAACCACCTCGTCGTGAGAAAAGGCCAGGAGGAATCGCTCGGCGAACGCGTAGGTGATTCCGAACGTCAGATTCGAGTAGAGCCCCGATCGGTAGAGAGGGTCGGACTGCATGATCTCCAGCGTGTCGTGCATCCATCCCATATTCCACTTCAGATCGAAGCCGAGGCCTCCGTCGTCGACGGCGTGGGTCACCTGCGGCCAAGCTGTGGACTCCTCCGCCGCGACCAGCACTCCGGGGTGCTCGGCGTGGATGGTCTCGTTCAGTGTGCGCAAGAAGGCGGTGGCTTCGATGTTCTCACGGCCGCCGAACTCGTTGGGGATCCACTGTCCCTCGTCACGTGAGTAGTCCAGGTAGAGCATGGACGCGACGGCGTCGAGGCGGAGGCCGTCGATGTGGAACTCCTCGATCCAGTAAAGTGCGCTGGACACGAGGAACGCGACCACCTCTCGCCGGGCGTAGTTGAAGATGTATGTACCCCAGTCCGGGTGGACGCCCTTGCGGGGGTCGGCGTGCTCGTAGAGGTGGGTACCGTCGAAGAAGCCAAGCCCGTGCGCGTCTCTGGGAAAGTGGGCGGGGACCCAGTCGAGGATGATCCCGATGCCTGCTGCGTGCGCCCGGTCGACGAGGTAGCGGAGGCCGTCGGGGTCGCCGTGGCGGGAGGTCGGGGCGAAGTAGCCCACCGTCTGGTAGCCCCAGCTCGCGTCGTAGGGGTGCTCGGTGACCGGGAGAAGCTCGATGTGTGTGAAGCCCAACTCGGCCACGTAAGGCACCAGCTCGTCGGCGATCTCCCGGTAGTCCATCCAGCCTGGCTCGCCCTTCCGCGCATTCGCCCCCTCCTTTCGTCGCCACGACGAGAGGTGCACCTCGTAAATGGATATTGGCCCGTCGATGTCTTGTTGGCGCGGTCGAGCCTCGAGCCACTCCTCGTCGCGCCAGTCGTGGCGCCGGGGCGCAGGCACCACGGACGCGTTGTCGGGCCGTAGCTGCATCTGGCGCCCACACGGGTCCGACTTGAGCATGGGCTCGGGCCGCATGGGCCCGATGACCCGGTACTTGTAGAGGGCTCCGGCCTCGACGCCGGGAAGGAAAAGCTCCCAGACGCCCGACGAGCCTCGGGGCCGCATGGGATGGCGGTTCGTCTTCCAGCCATTGAAGGAGCCCACCAGAGAGACGGCCCGCGCGTGAGGAGCCCATACCGCGAAGACGGTGCCCGACACGTCCTGGTGCTCCGTCGGGCGAGCGCCGAGGATTTCGTGGATCCGTCCGTTTGGATGTCGAAGCCGCTCGAGCTGGACGTCTGTCAGGACCGGAAGGAAGCGGTACGGGTCTTCGAGCTCCTCTCCGTCGACGCGGAGGCGGTAGGCGAAGGGACCGTCGGCGTCGGGGAAGGATGCCACGAACACCGAGCTGTCTTCGATGCGGGTCGCCGGAACGGCTGGCAGCGGCGAGAGGCCCGGCGTTTCAGACGTGCCGTCCGCCTCGCCGTAAAACGGCAGAACTTCCACGACGTCCGCACCCGGTACCCACGCCCTTGCGACCCAACCGCCTTCGTCGACCTCATGAAGCCCGAGGACGTCGAAGGGCGACGCGAATCGGCCTTCACTGAGAGCGTGGATGACCTCTGGAGAGGGGTGGGTCACGGATCGTCGATGGGGACGCGAGACGGATTCGGAAGCGTAACGTTGGCCGGGCCCGTGTTGATCTGCACACCGGATGGCTCCTACGTTCAGGTTCGCTTGCGAACCCGCTCCGGGAAAGCCCCGACGAGATCGCTGCGAATCCTCGTGAGACGGGACCCCCATGGCCACCAGGACACGAAGCACTGCCCGCGTGAAGGCGACGATCCCCGACTCAGACGGCGCGTACGGCGGCATCCACGTTGTCCACCTGGTAGCGGAGTACTGGCCCTTCGCCCGGTCTGGCGGGCTCGCTGAGGCCGTGCGTGGTATCGCCACCTTTCAAGCGAAGTCGGGCGTGCCGACGTTGGTCGTCATGCCCTTGTACCGTCGCGTCCGCGAGCAGACCGAGGGTCTCATCAAGCTCGGTGAGCCACTGCAGGTGCCGTTCACGCACGGTCGCGAGACCGTGCAACTCTGGCAGTACGACGACACCGAGGCCGGCGGGGCGCGGGTGGTTTTCATCGACCATCCTGGCCTTTTCGACCGCGACGGTCTGTACGGCGAAGGCGGCCGCGACTACCCTGACAACCACGTCCGTTTCGGCTTCTTCGCCCGGGCGGCCATCGAGGCTCTCCCCCTGCTCGTGGAGCATCCCATCGTACTCCACGGGCACGACTGGCACACCGCCCTGGCGCCGGTCTACCTGCGGACGATCCTGAAGGACGATCCCTGGTATTCCCGCATCGCCATGGTGCTCTCAGTGCACAATGCCGGCTACCCGGGGTGGTTCTCGGCACAGACGCGCCACGACCTCGCTCTTCCCGAAGAGGTCTACCACTGGAGCAAGATGGAGCACTACGGCCAGCTCAACTGGCTCAAGGCCGGCGTGGCGTACTCCGACTACGTAGGGACCGTGAGCCCGACCCACGCGCACGAACTCCGGACGCCGGCAGGAGGGTTCGGCCTGCACGACTCCTTCATTGCACTCGGTGACCGGCTGGTCGGAATTCTCAACGGGATCGATCTGGAGATCTGGGATCCGGAGACGGACCCTGCGCTCATCCAGCCCTTCTCCGCCAGCGACCTCTCAGGCAAGGCGGCGTGCAAGGCCGATCTGCAGCGCCGAATCGGTTTGCCCGTGCGCGACGATGTCTGCCTCTTCGGAATGACGGCCCGGTTGGCTGAACAGAAGGGTTTCGACCTCCTTCTGGGCGACGGTCTACTCTACCGCCTGCCCGATGCTCAGTTCGTCTTCGTCGGCGAAGGTGAGGCGCGCTACAGGAACGGACTCGCTGAGGCCGCCCGTCAGATGCCGGAGAAGGTCGCGGCGTACTTCGACTTCACCGAGCATCGGGAACACCTCCTCCTCGGCGGTGCCGATTGTCTGCTCATGCCCTCGCTCTATGAGCCGTGTGGCCTCACACAGATGCGGGCCCAGCGTTACGGGGCCCTGCCCGTAGTCCGAAGGGTGGGTGGTTTGGCCGACACGGTGGAGGATCAGGTCACCGGGTTCGTATTCGACGAATACAGCTCCGAAGATCTTGAACGGGCCATTCGTAGGGCCCTGGCGCTGTTCCCGGACCGGGAGCGTTGGCGGAAGCATGTGGTCCAGGCCATGGGTCGGGACTTCGGATGGCACAAGTCCGCGGATCGATACCTCGAGATCTACACCGAAGCCCTCGCCTTCCATCAGGCGAAGTAGAGGGCGACTCTTCCCGGCATGACCTCAGACATGCGCTCGGTCGTCATCCACGGCCACTTCTATCAGCCCCCACGGGAGGACCCTTGGACGGGCTCCATCCGCCGGCAGCCCAGCGCTGCCCCCTACCACGACTGGAACGAGCGTGTCGCCGCCGAATGCTACGGACCGGTGGTGGCCAGCCGCGTGATCAGGGAGGGTGAGCCCGACCGGATCATCAACTCGCTCGAATGGATGAGCTTCAACTTCGGGCCGACCCTCATGGTCTGGCTCGAGTCGCACGAGCCCGGGACATACGCGGCGATCCTCGAGGCGGACCGGAGGAGCGCGCAGCGGTTGAACGGGCACGGCAACGCCATTGCGATGCCCTACCACCACCCCATCCTGCCTCTCTCGACCGAGCGGGACCGCCGGACCGAAATCCGGTGGGGCATCGCCGACTTTCGACGGCGCTTCGGGCGCGATCCCGAGGGGTTGTGGCTGCCGGAAACGGCGGTCGACGGAGCGACCCTCGACGCTCTCGCCGGAGAGGGCATCCTCTTCGTCGTTCTCGCCCCGCACCAGGTGGACCCGGTTCCTGACGACGGACGTCCAGGCCGATACGTGACCTCCAGCGGGAAGGAGATCGCGCTCTTCGCGTACGACGGTAGACTCTCCCACGGGGTCGCCTTCGGAGACCTCCTGGAAGACGGTGTCGCGTGGGCGGCGCTCATGGCGGGTGACGGCGTGGACGACGGAGCGGACGCGGGGCTCCCTGACGAGCGGGCCGTGGCCCTGCGATCCATCGCCACCGACGGAGAGACGTTCGGCCATCACCACACGTTCGGAGAGATGGGGCTGGCCAAGGCCATCGTCGAGTTGCAGAACAGAGGGCACGTGCGTATCGAGAACTACGCCTCGTTTCTTGCTCGGGAGGGCATGGGAGAGCGCGTGAACATCGTTGAGCCCAGCGCCTGGAGTTGTGCCCACGGCGTCGACCGTTGGCGCGCCGACTGCGGATGTCGTATCGACCCGGGGGCCGACACCCAGCAGGCGTGGCGTAGGCCCCTCCGTGAGGCTCTGGCGTGGCTGGCGGATGGTCTTCACTCCGTATTCGAAGAGGAGGGGCGTCAGCACTTCGCCGACCCCTGGGCCGAGCGTGATGCATATGGGAAGGTCGTCGCCCGGATGGGAGAGATGGCACCGAACAAGGCGGATCCGACGGGCACACCCTCGGATCGCGCTCGCGAGCTTCTCGAGATGGAGCGCGACGCGCTCCGACTCTTCACTTCGTGCGCCTGGTTCTTCGACGACGTCGGAGGAATCGAGCCCCGCCAGGTGCTGGCCTACGCCGCCCATGGGCTGGAGTTGGCGGGGGCGGCCGGTGACCCTCTGCGGGCCGGGCTCGTAGAGCGACTTCGGGCGGCCGTAAGCAACGACCGGGAGGTGGGCACGGCGGCCGACGTCTTCGAGAAGATCGCAGAGAGCCGGAGCTTGGCCGTCCCCGACGCCGGGGCTGAGGACGCCGAGGCCCTGTCCGAGGGATCGGCGTCCCGGTGAGGCCCCTGCCCTTCAGCTTCGTTCTCCACCTTCATCAACCGGTGGGGAATTTCGACCACGTCTTCGAGGACCACGCGGTCGACGTATACCGTCCTTTTTTCGACTTCCTGTCCGATCACGAGCTGTGGCCCATCGGAGTCCACGTTTCCGGCCCTCTCCTGGAGTGGCTCGGGGACCACGACACCGACCTCCACGATCGTCTGGGTCGGTTGGCAGCGGACGGGCAGATCGAGCTCCTCTCCGCAGGATGGTATGAGCCCGTCCTGGCCGCTTTGTCCCGAGAAGACCGGGCTACCCAGTTGGGGTGGATGCGAGAAGAGCTCGAGTCGCGCTTCGGGGTCACACCGACCGGACTATGGCTCACCGAGCGGGTTTGGGAGCCGGACCTGCCCCGGGATCTCGCGGACGCGGATATCGAGTACGTCCTCATCGACGACCATCTGGCCCGACGCGCCGGTGTCTGCGAAGCGAATCTGACCCGCCCGCTGCGGACCGAGTCCGACGGGCGTTATCTGGACCTTCTCCCCATCGACGAGGGGCTTCGCTACCTGATCCCCTTCCGGCCCGCCCAGGAGATCGAAGCCGACCTCCGAAGGCGTCATGAATCTGGTGACGCCATGGCTCTGATTGGTGACGATGCCGAGAAGTTCGGTGGTTGGCCCCGAACCAAGGAGTGGCTATACGAAGGCGGATGGCTGGCCGACTTCGGAGAACGCATGAGTCGACTTCGTGCCGACGATGTCGTTCGCCTGGTCACCCCGGAGCGACTTCGCACCGAGGTGTCGGCGACGGGCCCGGTGTACTTGCCGAGCGGATCGTATCCCGAGATGGAGGAGTGGGCTCTCGGCGGCCACTGGAAGGGGTTCCTCGCCCGGTACGATGAGGCCAACCGGATCCACAAGCGGATGACGGCCCTATCGGAGCTGTGCAGGAACAGGGGCGATCCGCCTGACGTTCGGAGAGCCATCGGCCGGGGCCAGTGCAACGACGCGTATTGGCACGGGGTGTTTGGCGGTCTCTACATGAAGCACCTGAGGCAGGGCTTGCGTCGGGAACTGTTGGAGGCAGAGCGCATGCTCCGTGACGAAGAGCCGCTGGCGTGGACGCGGATGGACCTCACAGGGTCGGGCCGGGAAGGGTGGTGGGCCCACGGTTCCCGGGTGTCGGCGTGGGTGACGACGGACCACGGGGGCACCATCACCGACCTCCTATGGCTCCATCGAGGCGTCGATGTCGTCGATGTCCTCACCCGGCGCCGGGAGGCCTACCACGAAGAGGCGGTACGGCGCCGGGTGGAGTTCACCGGGGCACGGAGTGACGTTGGGGAAGACGCTTCCGACCACGCGAACGCGCCGTCCATCCACGAGATCGAAGAGGCTTCGACGCTCGAGCGTTTGCCGCCGGTGGATCGGGATGTCCGAAGGCTTCTACGGGATCGGGTCCTGCCGAGTGACCTGGAGTTGGAGTCATATCGGGACGGTGAGTTCACGCCCGTTTGGGCCCCGGAATCGGCATCGGGGGTCTCGACGGAGCCTGAAGCAGGTGAGGACGGCGATGGGCGCCGCACCCTCACGTGGACCTTCGACAACGGGCCAGTGAGGAAGAACATCGAGGTCCGTGACGACGGTCGGGTTCGCGTTTCATGGGCCTGGGATCCTGCTGCTTTTCCCGAGGGCGCATGGTTCGCTCCGGAGCTTTCCTTGGGGAGCCCGGTGGATCTCGCTTTCGATCCCGGGCCGGACGTGTGGCGATATCCTATCGTGACCACGTCGAAATGCCCCGATGGCTTCGAGGAGATCGAGCAGGGGGAGTCCATTACGCCGCGCTGGCCCGTAGAGCTTGGTTCAGCGCAGGTGGTCGTGGGAGCGGAGTGAGGAGCGTGAGCGAGCCCTCCGGTGTTGAGGTGGTCGGAGAGCGGGACCTCTCAGGGCTCGGGATGGTCCCGAGCCGGATGGTGCTCACCCTCGCCCACGAGCGATGGGCCCGCTTCTTCGATGCCGAGGCTGCGCGCCTTGGTGCCGCCCTCTGCGGCCTGTCCCCGATCATCGAGCACGTGGGCAGCACGGCCGTACCGTGCCTGTTGGCCAAGCCCATCGTCGATGTCGGTGTCGTAGTCGGGGACGTCGAGGACTTCGCGGTCGCGGTGGCTCCCCTCCAGGCGCTGGGCTATCGGGATCGGGGTCAGAACGGTGACGACCTGATGCGAAGGTACTTCGTTCTCGAGGTCGACGGCCGCCGTGTGGCCCAGCTACACCTCTGGGCCCGGGCGGCGTCAGGGTGGCGCGAGGCGGTGGCCTTTCGGGACCTCCTTCGGACCCGGGCCGACCTGCGGGAAGCATACGCGGTCGAAAAGCGGCGTGTCGCGGCGGCGGTGGGCTGGAGAAAGGGTGACTATGCGGTCGCCAAGGGGGCTTTCGTCCAGGAGCTCCTCGACCGGTGGTTCCGCTGAGGGTCGAGCTTGCCGGGGCTCGGCGAGGGGCCGATTCTACTCGATTCCCTCACCGGAACCGAAGAACCAGAATGCGTCGGAGAGACCAATGAAATCGTACGTGCACATCGCCTCGCTCCTCGTCCTCGTCGCATGGGGCTGCTCGCCCGCCGCGGACGATTCGACGACGACCCAGAGCCCCGCCGCAATAGCCAGCCAGTCCATGGACCAGGAGACGCGTCGCGTGCCCCAGTTCGACAACGAGCATGTCGAGGTGTGGAAGAGCATCATCGTCCCGAACCAGCCGCTGGAGATGCATCGACACGACAACCCCCGGGCGATCATCGCCATCAAGGGCGGCACGCTGACGGTGACCAACGACGCCGGCGAGTCCCACGACATGACGTGGGAGACGGGAAGCGCCTACTGGCTGGACGCCGACCCGCCCGGCGAGCTGCACGGCGACGTGAACGAGGGGAGCGAGCCCATCGAGGTGATCGTGGTTCAGCTCAAGAATGTGGAAGGGGACTGAGCGGACGCCTCCCTTACCGCGTCAACTGCCGAGTCGCCAGCCAGTTCGCTGCGAACTGGGACACGAAAATGCCCAGAAAGAAGAGGATGAGGGCGGCGAGGGAGAGGGTCTCCGCCGCCGACTCCTCCGTGGGCTGGAACAGTCCGAGACCGATCCACGCCGAGAATCCCACGGCGGCCAATGCCCCGGCGATGCCGGCCATGGCCCGGCGCGGCCAACCTTCGGCGCACACGTGGATGGCCGACAGGGGAATGCTCAAGACCCCTGATACCAGTGCCAGGATCACGAGTTGGTAGCTGTCCGACACGACGAAGCTGAGCCCACCCGCCACCAGAGCGAGTCCCAAGGCGCCACCGACGAGCGCCGCGCGGGTTCGCGCGTCGTCATCGAGGGCGTGTTTGCCCATGGGGTGGAGGAAGAGGGCCAGGTCGAAGAGCGGGGCGGCCAGCCAACTGAGGAGGACGAAGCCCACGTATGCGATGATCAGGGGAATGACCCAGGGCGTCCACCTGGGATCTGCAGCGAGTTGCCGCAGGAAGCGGTATGCGACATACCCGCCGAGGACGATCATCCACATGGTGCGGCTCGAGAGCTTCCCCATCCACAGGAAGTACTTGAGCATGATCGCGTACACGGGGTTCCCGGCCTTGATGGCCTCGACGAGTCCGGACCGCGCCCAGCCGTTGCCGGGATCGATGCGCAGCGCTTCCCGGAAGTGCGCCATGGCTTCCTTGCGCTCGCCCTGCTCGAGCTTGGTCCACCCCATGTTCGCGTGGGAGACGGAGTCGTGGGGATCCCGCGCCAGGGTGGCATCCATGGTCGCCCCCGCCTCCGACTTCCGCCCCAGGCGAACGAGAGCCATGGCTCTGAGGTTGTTACACGTCACGTGCTCGGCATCGAAGGCGAGCCCCCGCTCGGCGGCCTCCAGTGCTCTCCGCCATTCCCGACGCCCGAACTCGGCGGCCGCGATGGTTCCGTATACCTCCGGCTGACTCGGATCGAGGC